>JAGXNR010000147.1 GCA_019894875.1 Promethearchaeota archaeon
GCCTTCGCTTCAGAGTGTTCAACTACGAATTTTACTTCTCGAGTTTTAAACAAAGCATTTACAGGACCAATAACCGCTCCAATCTTAGGAATTCCCAAATAGAGAAATACATATTCAAGCATATTTGGTAAGTATACACTTACTTTATCTCCTTTTCTTATTCCTAACCCATATAATAAATTCGCTACTTTATTAGTTAGTTCATTCAATTGAGAATATGAAATTTTAGAATCTTCCCAGAATAAAAAGGTCTTATCTTTATATTTATTCGCTTGTTTTTCTATTAATTCTCTTAAATTCATACTGGCTTCACTTCTAAATTACTGTAAGGAATAGTAAATATGCTTAATTAATAATTATTTCTGAGGATCCTATAATTTTTACTGATAATTTTTATATTAGTTAAAGAGTTTTTTATCATATTGTTTTTTCTATAAAATTAACTCATCTGGAAATTTTATGAGATCACGAAAGCCTTTCTTAATCTTTTGGCCTCAATACTTTGACGGGAAGAGAAGTCGAAATAAAGGGAGAAGATTACCAAAAAAGTTAGCTTTAGATAAAGTCACTAACAATGATATTGCCAAAGCAGCGAAGAATCTGGGATATAATGCTGTTATTGAACAAGGTTACAAATATTCTAGAACATGGTGGGATGATCCTGGTAGAGTAGTTTTAGATGCAAAAGGAAAGAAAAAATCTAAAATTTTACTTGAAGTTGCCAAAGAACTTAGAAAATTACAATCAAAATCATAAGGGCTAACTATGCATGAATTTTCGTTTGCTTATAACATTTTTAAAGTAGCTGAAGCCACAGCAATCAAGTATAAGGCAAAAAAAATTACTGAAGTTCTTCTAGAAATTGGAGAATTAACACTTATTGTACCTGAGCTACTCCAACGATCATTTGAGATGGCTACTAAAGGATCAATTGCCGAAGATGCTAAACTTACAATCAAAATAACTCCCGGTAAAATTAAATGCCGAGAATGTAGTAAAGATTCCGTTGTTTCCATAACAAGGGATGCTCAATTAACAGGATTACAATTGTTTCAATGTTCACATTGCGGAAGTAATAATACTGAAATTATTGAAGGAAAAAAAGCTAACGTCAAAAATATTAAGATTCAAGAATAGGTAAAATTTCAATATTAAATGATCCAAACTTTAACTTGAGATAAGAACACCATCAAGAGTACCATGCTGCCCGGGTCTGCTGGTTACTCTCGCATTCCCTAATTCTGTCTCAACTACCGCTCCTTTTGTTAAAATATGTCTTCTATTCAAATCTTTTGAAGCAACATTACTTTCAAAACCTAAGATCCTAACCTTAGACGTTTTATTTGTATTTGGGTCAGTGATATTTATATAATTTGTAGAAAATAATCTAATCTTTGTGTTACCGCCCCAAGTTCTCTGCTTCTTCTTTTTAACCTCCCCAATAACAGTATCTATTGTAGGACGAACAAGTTCTCTTTTTCTTTTCTTCCTAAAATGTTTATATTTTTTTCCTGTATACTTTCGTTTACTTCTAGCTGAACTTCGTGCCATAAAAAAATTACCTAATTCACTACAATTTAATAGATTAGATAGGAAAGGGTATCTTTAAAATTTTTTTAAAATATGTATAGAAATGATTTTTATCTATCATAATATATCAATCTTTAGTTATTGATTATTGTAGAAAAATAAATATAGAAATGATTTTTATCTATCATAATATATCAATCTTTAGTTATTGATTATAGTAGAAATTGCTGATAAAAATATGATAAATAATCACCGTATTATCAATGAAGAAGAACTTGCTAAAGCTATTCAAACAGGTACAACAACGGTTGGAATAATTGTTAAAGATGGTGTAGTTATTGGTACAGAAAGTCAAGCATCGGCAGGTATGCTCGTTGCTTCAAAGCAAGCACAGAAATTGTTTGAAATAAACAACTTTACAGCCGCCACAATCGCCGGCGGTGTAGCGGACTGTCAGTATGTCATAAATCAGTTGCGCGCCATCTCACGAATAAAAGAAGTAGAGGAGGGTATGGTGCCGGAACCCAAATATATAGCAAACGTTTGCCGTAATATATTATTTAGTGGGAGAAGTTTTTTCATGAGTATGATGATAGTCGGGGGCTACTCAATAAAAGATAAATCTGGTATGCTGATAGGAATAGACATGTTAGGAACCTGGTATGAAGAGGGCAGTTTTATATCTTTTGGAAGTGGTTCACCATTCTCATTGGGTGTATTAGAAGCTGATTGGAAACCAAACATGTCCAAAGCAGATGGTGTAAATCTTATAAAAACGGCAATTTCAAGTTCACGGGAACGAGATGCTGGCAGTGGTTACGCGCTACAAATATGTACAATAAGTAAAGATGGGTTCAAACAGATCTAAAAATTTCGAGATTATTTTTCTGAGAATATTCCTAACATTTGCTAAACTCTATTAACTATGAATTTGTAGATTTTCAATCTTAAAAAAGATTCGAGTTATAATATTGATTAAATCATTTCTTTAGAGTTTTAAAATTTTTTAGAAGTAAAAACAATTTTTTCTTATGTTCATATCGATATGATACACCAAAAATGACACTAGGTATAACAATGAGAATATCACTAAGGACGAAGGCTGATATTGCAGGATCCAGTTTAACCACTATGGCTTTAGAATATACAATAAATATCGCTTCAATCTCGGCTTCTTTTCCATCTAGACTTATTTTGTTGTAAGCATCAATTTTTTCTGCAAGAACCAAGTCAATACTGTTAAAACTAGCCCTTGAAGGCGAATTTAATCCATCATCTAAGTTTTCTAAGGATCTTCACTTCTCACTTGAGAAAAACACACAGTTATAAAAAATATGAAAACAACTGTAATAATTTTGAAATTTTTCTTCATGAAATTTACTCTAAACAATAAATTTCTAGAAAATATTAACATACGTATTTAAATAAAAAAAATAAGTAAGTAAAAAATAAAGAAAACGTAATTTTGTTACTAAATTAAATGAGAAATCAAATCAAGATTAAATTAGATTTATAGATTTCAATAGGAAATCTTTAATTTATTCTCTTGGCTTGTTTATTCTGTGAAGGGTCAATAAATACTTTCATTTACACTAATTCTATTGTATTTGTAAATCAATTTGCAATAATTCATTGTTAAAATAAATAAATCCGTTAATATTTTCCGTATTCATATCCATTATCGTCCATATTTGATTTTTAAACGGATTTTTTACTTTCCCTACATCTTTATCAAGAAATTTCATATTCCCCTCATCGATAGAACTGGGATATGCTGGAACGGGGTGAGAATGAAAAATACTTATCATTCTTAACTTATTTTTTATAACTGCTTCTTGATGTATTTCAAAGTACTTATCTGAATCTTGGATCAAATTAAATGATCCAAAAGATTCAACGTTTGATTTTAAACAATAAAACTGTTTTCCTACATAGTGAATTTGATGCCTTTTAATATCTATTTCAACTTCTTTTATTTCCCCAAAAATTAATCCGCACGATTCTATTGGCAAAGCTTTCCGATTACAGCTTTTTAAGTCATCCACCATGCTTAACGGGAGGATTAACTTTATTTCATTCTCTCTCTTCATAATTAACTAATAACTTTTAACCTCCTATCAATGTTAATGCAGAATTTAAAGCCGCCAATCTCGACTTTTGCTCACTTTCTCCTGAACCGATTATAATTACATCATCTTTTTCTAAGTCAAATTTATTTTTAGTAATTTCATGTTTAAAATAGTTAAGAATGTCATTTTTCACGATATTAAAGGAATCTTCAGAATCCACTCGGGAAGGGAATACCAAATCTTTCCCGTTATAAATAAGACAAGTAGCACCTTTCCCTCCAACCTTTATAGCAGCGTCTCTTTGTTCGATTCCATTTGTTATATTTTCTGCAGCCGTTTTTATTAAACAAAAATATGGGGTAATGTTAAATGATTCAATAGTTATACTTTTTAACAGTGATGTATCCCCTCTTCTTAATAGAGGAATTTTTTTTTTAATTTCTTCTAAGAAATTATTCCCTTTTTCTGTAAGAACATGCCCTTTTCGTCTGCCTTTATCAGTAACCGTTAAAAATCTTGTTTTTTCATTAAGCTTCTTTATTAAGGATTTTGCTGTTCCTTCACCAATTAGTAATTCTTTTTGTAAGCGGTATCTACCAATCCCTTCCCGATTCTCATCAAATATGAATAAACTTAATATTACATGAACTTCCTCGAATGAAGGCTTAATGGTAGAGCTTTCAAATAATGCTTCTAATTCTTCATACATCACTTGGTTCATGATTAATAAAGTAATGAAAGTAAAAAAATTAATATTAAAATATATAAATCAAATTGTCGTATTATTATCTATCAAAAATTAAGGAATTCAAATCATATTTAACAATTACAATAATCCTCATCTAATATGAAGGAAAAAAAGGATGGGATAAATCCTGATCCAACACAAAATCTCGTAATTTTTAAAAGTAAAGCAGAACGAGAAAGTAAAGAGCTTCCTAAATTTACTTTTGAAGTGTTTGATCAGGAGAACAAAATACAACTTTTACATGAATTTAAACCCTACGGTGGAAATTATGTTCTTTCAATCCAATTATTAAATGAAAGTATGGCACCAATATCTGAAGTTAAAATTAAAATTAGCTATTCAAATACCTTAACACTAAAGAGAAGTTATCCTCCTACTATTTACATTCCAGAACCGATTAACGAAGGGGAAACATCTAAAATAACACTGGAATTTGACGAAATGAACGAAAGAAGTAAAAAGCAGATTAATTTACATTTTACTCCACTTGTATTAGGTAGAGAAGGAGAACTAAGAACAATTGTCACCTATGTGAATAACAAAGATTTTGTTCGAGTCCTGAATTCTGGTCCAATTAATATATTATTAGATAAAATCTCAATTAATCCTAAAATAATTCCAAGTTCTTATGTTCGGGAATTTTCCCAAATTCCCGGGATGAAAAGAGCAATAAAAAGCCTAGGAGTTGGAAGTTCAAGAATTTATAATTCTGATTTATACTTTAATCTATTAGAACAGGTTTTTCTAAGGAACAGCCTTCAATTAATAACTAAGGATCCAGAAAGAAAAATTCTTTGGTATTTTGGTTCTGATTTAGAATCGAGAGATGATGTTTTAATAGTCGGACAAATTGCATCAAATAAAGTAGAAATAATCGGTACGTCGAAAAACCATCATGTGCTAATTACGTTTTTAACTTCATTTTCAAATGAATTTAAAGAGCATCTTTTAGTTGGAGAAATTGTAAATAGCCTAGATGACATTTACGATTTAGAATGTAAATATTGTGGAGCAATTCTCCCTTATTTCCCTAAAAAAGGAGAGGAAATTGTCTGTACCAAATGTAAATATGAACAATTAGTATGGTAGTTTTGTCTTTTTTATTATTTCATTTGACAATGATCAATTTTTTTCTCTTTATTTAAAGATCTTCTCTAAAAAATATCTAACATCAACAAGCATTGATGAATAATTCCAACCTTTTTCTTATTTCACCCAATCGCTTACTTGTTAATAGTAAATTTCGATTTTATTAACTTGGCGATCTTGTAAAAATGCCCAGTTTAGCGTTTCAGATTTTGATCGGATTTTTTAAATCTTAAAATGTACTTCCAGATTAATCCAATATGAGGAATATCTGAGACATATTCTAGATAAAACTCCTAAATAACAACAAAAATGACCTATCTATAAAAAGAAATTAACTTGCACGAGGTTGATCACTTTCACAATTCCGAATTTTGTCGTTCAATTTTTTTAATTTTTAACCCAATAAATGCAAGATCATACCATAATCTTTAAATATCCAAAAGATCAATATCTATATAATAAACTCTTTAAATATAACAAAAATTAACAAAAAGTTTCATAAAAAATTAAAAAGTGGAGGAATTTAAAATGGCTGGAAGAGAATATATTAGTTGGAGCCCTATTAGGCGTTTAATGAAGCACAACGGGGCTGTTATTGTTGCGCGTGACGCAGTGGATGAATTAGTAGATTGGATGGGTAATTCTGCTGAAAAACTCACAAAAACCGCACTAACTTTAACCAAGCATGCAAAACGTAAGAAAATAACTCGAAATGACATCCTTTTAGCAATCAAGTATTTCTAAGAGATTTGTTACTCGTTTAACCTTATTTCCAACAATTTTTTTTTATTTTTTTTTTATATCTTATATCTCTTATTTGTTAAATACTATACTT
>JAGXNR010000148.1 GCA_019894875.1 Promethearchaeota archaeon
GTCCTGACAAGTTATTTATCTCATCATCAAGTGTGCAATGAACTATTAATAAATCACCCTGTTGAGTTCCAGAAGGCTTACCTAATAAAGCTATATCTGCTTGCCCCAATGCAACTTCCCAATCTGATCCAACATTCGCTGCGATATTAATATCATTTGCATTTTCCTCATTAAATAAATCTATGTCTGAAAAGATCTGATTCTTAGGAGAAAAATTAATAACTTGTAGGAAACCAAGTACCAGAGACAAAATTATTAAAAATGTGTTTAATTTTTTTTTTTTAAATGATTTTTTAAGCAATGGATTAACCACCTTTCAGTGTGTTATTATTTTATCTAGTTTTTTTACTATATAAATCTATTTCTATTTTATTTTTTCCGAATCTAAGTTAATTCAACATTAAAGTAAAGAGAGTACGATTAATAATAGGTAAAGTTGAAGGATTCAACAATATCTAATTAATCTATTATATATTTCTTAGAAAAAACATAAATTTCTTATTTCTTTTAGTGGCTCTTGTATTGGAAGATTTATGTAGAATTTATTGATAGAAGCAATTAAATTGAGATCTAAAACATTGCATAGAAACAGAAACGGATTGAAAAGAACTTGTGGTTTATTGTTTTTTCTTTTCTCGGTACTTTTCTATTGCTTCATGAAGACCATCAGCAGCTAAATTTGAGCAATGCATTTTTATAGGTGGTAATCCATCTAAGTTCGCAGCTACATCAGCTCTAGTAATCTCTAAACCCTCGTCCAACGTTTTTCCCTTAGCCATCTCTGTTACCATGGAAGAGGTTGCAATTGCGGCAGCACAACCAAAAGTTTGAAAAGAAACATCATCTATTATCTCTTTTCCATCTTCCTCTTTAACTTTGATATAAATATACATAAGATCCCCACATGTTGGATTACCTACTTCACCCACGGAATCTGCATTTTTCATTTCACCCATGTTTCGGGGATTTCTGAAATGTTCCATTACTTTTTCCGAGTAAATTTTAGCTCACCTAGTTATTAATATAATTCAATAAAGAAGAAGAAATTAATGACTTAAAGTTTTATCGTTTATATCGGGTAATGCATTCAATTCAATATTGAGAGCTTTCTCTTTTTTGGTAATGATACTTTCTCAACACCTAATTGTTTTACATATTCTACAACTTCTATTAACTTTTTAGCAGATTGGTGGAAAAAACACACTTCTTTAGGATCTAAAGCTTGTATCATCTCACGTAATTGATTTTTATCAGCATGAAGTTTTATTTTAATATGAGGTGCAAAAGTGTTGAGTAGTAGAGCGCGAAAGGGCATTTTCCATGTTTCGGAAAATTTTATTTCTTCAGCGCCTTCAACAAGTTCAAAACCGGGAGATTCATGAATTGACCCAGCAAGAAATACAAAATTATGAGGATTGCGACCAACATTATTTATTATGTTTCTTATTAATCCATAAGAAAGATCGGGAGGATGAGAGATTATAATATTATTTTTCTTACGTAAGAAATCTAAACTGTTGTGATCAAACCATCTAAACTTTATGCTATTAAACGGATTCGCTTTATCTCTAATCAATCGAGATATCGGTCCGTAGATATATTCAAATCTATGATTAATAACTTGAATATTTTTCCTTACCATCATATCTACATAAATATTTGGGCGATTTTTGTAATCACGTCTTAATTGGAGCTTTCTGAAATATCTCCAAAAGGTTAACATAAAGGAAATCGCTAAACTTGAAGGATCTGCCCCTATTAAAGAATTATCACCATATTCTGCTTTTTGTTCTAAAAATAATATCAAACTGTGAAATTGATCTGAAATATTCCCAAAATCTTCGCGCGCACTAGTACCATCTATCAATAGGTAATCTATTGGACGAGAAATTTGTTCTAAGAATCGTTTTGTTCCAGCAAAAGGTGTTATATCATTATAAGTATAATCTCCTGTATAGAGTAGTCTAAAATCATTCATTTTTGCAAGCATCATCAAAGCACCAGGCATATGCCCAGCGTGGAAAAAAGAAAGAAAGCAATCCTTATCTTTAAATTCTATTTTAGTACCGTTTTCTACATATATTATATTTTTGATAATATTTCGGTATTCAATCTCTTCTATTTCTTCTTGATTTTCTTGTTTTAGGAACTTTGAATCCCTGAGTAGAAAGAGATCCATTGTTATTCGTGAACTTAAAATGGGAATATCAGGATACTTTTGAATTAACTCTTTAAGACCTGAGATATGATCGAAATGTGAGTGAGAAATAAATATAGCATCTATTTTAGGATTTTGATTTATATCGTTTAAAGTTGTCGTATCCATTTCATCAATTGCTTTATCATTTCCGTTCTTTTCTTCTTCTAAAATAAGTTGGGGTAGATTTTGAAGATATTCTTCAACGTGCCTCATGTCTCCCTCTTCTCCATTTTTTTCTTTTTCTTCTTCACGTATATCTTTTGTTTCTTGGAAATTTTGTTCTTCTTCTATCTTTTCAGTTTCTTGTTCGGCTTTTTTAGGTGATAATCCACAATCCAATAAGATATTGAGTTTTCCTAAACCCAAGATATGGCAATTATGATTAGGTTTTAACACAATAGGATATATTGTTACCCTAATATCTTTAGAATTGCCCTCATCACTAATTAAAGAGATATTAGTAAAGTAGTCTTCATTAAATCTTCTTTTAATTTTATCAATTGCGATACATAATTCACTTTTTCCTACAGGAACACCCGTAATATAAAAATACCATCCGTATTTCTTAACCAAGTTTTCTAGATTCTCGTACATTTCATCCCCTATAAGAGATTTGACAACAATTACTTTTTCCTTTTGGTAATAAATGACTTTTTTAATTCCTTTTTTTTCTTTGACTGGAACAAGATTATCTTTATTGAAAAAATCATCAAGAACCTCTTTTGCGGGAATCTGAGATATATTTTGTGATTTAATAACTTTTAAATAATGTAGATATTCCTTGGTATGATAAAGTGAACGCATATTCTCTTTTTCTTTCAAAGGAATTACAGAATCTTTAAAATGGTAATCTTCTTTTCTTATGGTTATTTCTTCTTTTCGTCCTTCTCTCCTTTTTGATTTCTTCTCTTTTTTTTCAGGTTTCTCTACGAAAAAAAACCATCCAAAATCTCTAACTAATTTCTCGCGATTTGCGATAATTTCTTTGCCAGAATTAGTAATCAAGATTAAAATTCTTGCTTTTTGAGAATGTATAATTTTAGAAATTGCATTTTTAGTTTTAGTTGATAAATAATCATTCTTGAGGAATAATCCATTTAAAGCATCTTTTATAGGTTTTTGAGGAATTTTTCTTTCTTCCATAAATTTTAATTTAGTCTGATAAGCCTTAATTTTATAAGAAGAGCTTATCTCATCTCTTTTTTCAATTCGAATTTTTTTATCTGAAAAAATAAATTCCTTCATTACCATTAAATCTATGAAGATTTCTTTTAAAAAAATCCTTATGAATTTATCTAATTTTAATAGAATTTTATTTGATAAAATAAGAGATTTTAAATCAGCTCTTATTTTAGGAATAGTTCAGTTGAATATTAAAGGAATTTAAGTGAGGATAAAATTAATCTCTTTAAAAATAAGGATTCTTTTTTAGCTTACAGATTTGCTTTCAGAGATAAAGGGTAGTTACGGAAGGGAATCTCTAAGATCTTTAATCAGAATCGTCAAAGTCTTCGTCATCTTCGTCCCTATCCTCATCATCGTCATCTTCGTCCCAATCCTCATCATCGTCAATATCCTCTTTACTTTTAAATAGTTCTAGTTTCATTTTTCTTAACTCCTATATAATTATTTTGATTGTAATTAATTTTTAATATATATTCAATTACGATTAATAGCTTAACGTGTATTTAAACTTTTCCAGATTTAATATTAATTATTAAATTCTAAACCATGAATATAAAAGAGGTGTTGTCTGAAGTAAGAAATTGGTACTTATGGTATTTTTATAAGTTAAGACTAACTATTCTGATATATCAGAATTTCCTTTAATTAGATAATTTGAATTCATCCAGACTTCAAATATATACAAAAAATAAGCTAAAGAAAAATAATACAACTTCTATTTATTTAATTAAAGTCAGATCATTTTTTTATAGAATCTAATATCCTATTTCTTTAAATAAGTATAAAAATCCTCTATTAAAACTCACTCTAATTAAATTTAATTATTTAGAAAAATTTATTAACCAATGACTTTATATTTAACATCAAATAAGGAATTTTACGTTCATAAATAAAAATAAATTTTAGTTGATTTTTAAGTTAAACCCTCGTAAAAATTAAGCGATTTAGCATACCAATAATAACATCATAAAATATATTTAAGCATATATGAATCAGATTTGAGAAAAGAAAAACGTGGCAGAAAGCGAATATAAAAAAGAAGAACCTAAAGACCCTGATGGCCTTACTCTTTATATACAACACCTTGAAAAAAAAATCAACAATTTCAAAAATGAAATAAATTTAGTACATTCCGAGTTATCAAGAATAAAAAATGAAGAAAAGAGTCTACAGTCTGAAATTGAGCGTTGGTATGAAGTACCATTATTAGTTGGCAATATAATTGACGTTCTAGATGATGAAAACGATCGTGCAATTATAAATTATCCTCCTAATGCTAGTTATGTTGTTAGAGTTAGCAATAAGCTCCAAAATAAAAAGCTAACTCCTGGTTTAAAAGTTGCCTTAAACCAAAGAAATTTTGGTGTAATGGATATTCTACCTACTGAATTTGATCCATTCATAAAAGGAATGGAAATAATTGATACTCCGATCAACATCTATTATGAGGATATTGGAGGATTAGATGATCAAATTCGAGAAGTAAAAGAAGTAATAGAATTGCCTTTAAAGAAACCAGAATTATTTAAAAAAATAGGGATTGATCCCCCTAAAGGGGTTCTTTTCCATGGATTCCCAGGAACAGGTAAAACTCTGTTAGCAAAGGCCGTAGCTAATGAGTCAAATACTACATTCATAAAGGTCGTTGGTAGTGAGTTAGTTCAGAAATTTATTGGCGAAGGAGCGGAATATGTCAGAGAAATTTTTGAATTAGCTCGAAAAAAAGCCCCAACTATTCTATTTATTGATGAATTAGATGCAATCGGCTCTATAAGGATGGATGATTCAACATCCGGTGATAGGGAAGTTAATAGAACACTAATGCAACTCTTAAGCGAATTAGATGGATTTGATCAACGTGGTGATATTAAATTTATAGGGGCGACTAATCGATTTGATGTCCTAGATCCCGCATTATTGAGGCCTGGTCGATTTGATAGGATAGTAGAATTTCCCTTACCTAATGAAGAAGCAAGAAAATCTATTTTTAAAATTCATATGAGAAAGCTTAATTTGGGACAAACGATAAATATTAAAGATTTAGTATCTCTTACTGAGGGTGCTTCAGGTTCACATATTAAAGCTATTTGTACAGAAGCCGGAATGTATGCCATCAGAAGAAATTCTGAGGTAATCTCTAAAGATGACTTCATGAATGCGGTAAATAAAATTATGATGATTAAAGATGAAAATTTTGGCCCCTCAGACCTTTTTATATAATTTAAACATACTTTCGTTTAAAATTAGAACAAAATTAACTATATTTCGTAGGAATTTCATATAATATGAATTTTCGTTAATCATTAGAAATATAACTTGCTAATCCAAATTGTTTTGTGTATAAATGGATTAATTCGATTATAAAATCTAAAAAGATTATAAAGAAGCAACTTGATTTATATTATCCCCTTTTCACTTTAATTTAAAGCCGTTAAGGAAGGGGGAGGTTTATCGTCGGAAAAAATGGTAATAAAAGGGTTTATAATTTATCTTAGTCTTAATAGATACTGATCAAAAGGTTTATAAATTAAGATAATTATTTTTGATTTCAAATAGAAAAATTAATTTAAATAATAAAAAGTCAAATCTATATAAAATCGAGATTAAATCCGTTGAGATTTTTGATTAAATAATGGCAAATGACATAATAATTAGAAAGAATCTCGTTAATTTATACCAAATTTGTGATGAGACTTTTAGAAAGAATCTATTTCTTGAATATATAATTTTGAACTTAAATTACAATCCAACAACATTTTATAGCAAAAGTTAAAAAAAGAATATGACACCAGAGATTAATAGATCAAATAAGTAGTCTTGGCATTTTTGTATAAACTCAAGGTCAAATCCTTGATCTATTAGCAACTTTTCTTTTTCG
>JAGXNR010000149.1 GCA_019894875.1 Promethearchaeota archaeon
TTCTTGTTGGGAATTATTACATCATACTGTTTTTTGGCAAGATATTTTACTACGGAATCTTGATGGGAAATTCATAGATTGGAGTACAATTAGTAATGAAGAGAATTGGCCTTCTGATGATTATTTAAGTAAAGACGACAATTTTATAGAGCTTGTTAAAAAGTTTAATAATAATCTCGAAATAGCAACTAAGAAGCTTGATAAAATTGATCTTATGAAGGGAATCAAAATTGGTCTAGAACATACCCCAGATGTAACATATATTAGGTTATTTCTTGTTTTTCTTCAGCATACTTCTTATCATTTAGGGCAAATTGTTACTACTAGAAAACTTTTAGGAGATTGGAAAGAACATTAAATATATCTTAAGTTAAGATTAATCTAATTTGATTTTATATAATTGATTGAGTATAACCCTATTATTTAAAATTATCTTATAAACTTTGAATTTATTATACTAAAAATACCAAGAAATAATTAGAAATTTAAGTTCCTTCTAAAGTTATTACTACATTTCCCACTTTCTGCCCTGTTTCAACATAACTGTGAGCCTCGGCAATTTGTTCCAATGGATAGCACCTATCTATGACCGATTTTATCTTTCCTGCCTCAATAAGCTCTTTGAGGAAAATTAAATCTTCCGTTCTTTCGGACACCGTCCCAGATCTTACTTTTTTGCTGCTTATCATTGAAGTCCATCGCCCTCGAATACTTCGCGACAGCGGATGGTTAGCTTGAATATAGATTCCTTTTTTCTTTAGTGATTTTATACAACCTGAAAACGAACTTTTACGTACCACATCGAGAATAACATCATAGGTCTCACCCCTTTTGGTGAAATCTTCTTGAGTGTAATCAATAACATGGTCTGCACCAATGGAGCGCAGCATTTCCAATTTACTCGTGCTATCCACACCAGTCACTTCAGCCCCGAATGATTTGGCAAGTTGGACTGCAAATGTACCTATAGTTCCACCCGCACCATTAATCAGAACCTTCTGTCCACTTTGGATATTTCCTTTTCTGAGAAAATGCAATGCTTCAAGTCCCCCAACAGGAACGGCGGCGGCTTCCTCATAGGTCATATTGACCGGTTTTATTGCCAGCACCCCTCCTTCAGGTTCTTCAGGCAGACATATGTACTCCGCATAAGCACCCATACCAACAAAACCTGTAGATGCAAAAACTTGGTCACCTTTTTTAAATAGCTTTACATCTTTGCCTACTGATTCTATCTCCCCAGCTAACTCCAGCCCTAGTATGGTTATTCTCTTTGGTCTTATAAGACCGACATATAACCGCATGGCAAGTCGGTACCAGAATGGGTTTCCCATCCTTCGCATTTCACAGTCCCCTGTTGGTACTGTTGTCGCATATATTTTTATCAGTAGCTCATTGTCCTTTGGTGTAGGTTTTTCTACCTCTTTAAGCTGAAGAACATCCGGTGGTCCGTATTTTGTCCATACAATCGCTTTCATGAGTATTCCTTCACTTATACCCAGATTAGTTTCATCTAAATATGGCCTATAGTTATTACTACATTCCCCTTTTTGTGCCCTTTGTCAACATATCTATGAGCCTCGACAATTTCTTCCAAAGGGTAGGTTTTATCTATAGCCGATTTAATCTTTCCCGCTTCAACAAGCTCTTTGAGGAAGATGAGATCTTCATTTTTTAAAGCCTTTCCATTACCCGAATCTTTGTCAACGTTAAGATAGATTCCTGTCTCTTTTAGAGCCTTTTTACATTGTGAAGCCGGAATCTTGTTTACTGCATCAAAAACAACGTCATAAAGTTCACCACTTTGACTAAAATCCTCTTTAGTGTAATCAATTACCTTGTTGGCTCCCAGAGATTTCACCATTTCTAAATTAGTTGTACTGCATACTCCAGTAACTTCTGCCCCAAAGTGCTTGGCAAGTTGCACAGAAAAGGTACCTACACTTCCAGAAGCACCATAGATCAAAACTTTTTGGCCACTCTGGATGTTTGCCTTTCTAATTACAACTAATGCGGTTATTCCACCGCCAGCAACAGGGGCGGATTCTTCAAAGGTCATATTAGCTGGTTTTAGTGCCACCATCCCATCTTTTGGGAATCTTCCTTTGCCAGTCACTTCAGGTAGACATATATACTCAGCATAAGCACCATAACGAAAACCGGGAGAAGCGAAAATCTGGTCACCTTTCTTGAATAGTTTTACATCTTTTCCTACTGCTTCAACTTCTCCGGCTAACTCAAGACCTAGTATGGGTACTTTTTTAGGTCCTCTAAGACCAAACATCAATCGCGCAAAGAACCGTACCACGGGATTGAATCTTTTAAAGCCATCTCGGAATGTTACGTCTCCTTTTGTTACTGTTGTTGCATGAATCTTCACGAGAACTTCATTGTCCTTGGGAGTTGGTTTTTCTACTTCTTTGAGTTGAAGTACATCTGGGGGACCATATTTAGTGTATACAATTGCTTTCATAGAGATTTCTCCTTATTTGTTATTTTTTTAGTTTTAGTTTTAGTTTTTTAGTTTTTCTAAAATTATTTTATTAAAAATAATACTAAATAAAGTAATATTAATCATTTTAATTTTTGGATATTTCTATTTTATCTCAATTGGTTCGTATTTCATTGGTGTTTCATTACCACGTTCCGCGTAAAAGAAATCAGATTTTATTGGTTTTAGATGATTCTGTAAGAATTTTATAACATTTAATCCCTTTGAAAATTCATCACAAATAAAGATATCAATACTAATATATCCATGTTCTGGCCAAGTATGAATCGCAGCATGGCTTGTCTTCAAAATTGTAATAGCACTGAACCCATGAGGTTGATAATTATGATGATATATATCAAGAATCATTAAATCTGCTGAAATAAGAGAATCCAGAAATACATTTTGTATTCTCTCATTATCTAATAGAATTTCTTGGTCTGAAAAACGCATTTCTCCTACAAAGTGGTACCCAATAGGAATAAATGGTTGTTTCAATTTAGATTTTACTTCGGATGTATATATCGGACCTGTAGTAAGATTAAGATTATACGTACTGCTTGGATTACTGACTGATTGTAGGTAATAAAGATGGCTAAACTTTCCAATTATGCTTGCTCCCTTGTAATGATTGAAATCAGGAATCATTTCATTAATGATGAAACCATGATCTAAGATCGAAAATTGCAATCTCTGCATTTGTTCAGGTGGTTTGTTCCCAAAGCTCAGAATACACTTCTTACCATTTATTGAGTAATTCCTACCATCAATATTAACATTCGATTTTAAGACTTGACTAGCTCTTTTTAGAAACAATCTTAACCCTTCATTAGTATAAGGAGGATCCATTACTACAACATCGTATTTATTCACTATATCATCGGGGAATGGATCTCTTAAATCATGAGATATAACACTTATTTTATCTAATGAGAGTTCTTCTACTGATTTGGAGATATAATTTAAAACTCTGTTGTCTATGTCTAAAACTGTAATGCTTTTTGCTAATTTGGTTAAACCCACTGCTAATGAAATAAGATCATCATCTCCTAAAAAAATAAGGTTTCTACCCTCAAGATCTCCTCGTTTTATTAGAAAGAGAGTCTTTCTTATTACTGTTGAGAGATCTGCATGGGATTGATCAAGTGCGAATTCTGGAGCAGGACGATTATCAAGATAACCTTTAATACTATTTAAGTAAGAGAATTCTTCTGGCAAATCTTTTATAATATTATTGAAGTTTTCAGGGACGGGATCATATTCAAAGTGCAGATTTAAATTTGCTTTTACCCATTCTCTTCCTTTTTCCCCAAGTAAATTCCTTCTTTCAATAATACCGGCTTTGACCAATTCATTCCTGACAGCGGCAAGAGTAGGAATCGCTATACCCGTTTTTTGAGATAAAATTTTGTTCTTAAGAGATGGAAAACGATACATATATAACAAAATAGAGCGTACTCCTTCGACACTTTCAGCTAACTGAGCTTTTTCAGCTACCACTGTAAGTACTTTTTCTGCTTTATCAATCATGAATTATTTGTTCTTTTCTTTTTTCATTTTTCTTTTTTATAACTATATAATAAATCAATGTTGCTAGCATTGCCCAGAAACATATTGAGACAATCCATCCCAATATTTCATTAATCTCAATAGTATTGAATATAAAAGCAAAACATGCTGCATATTCTAAAATAATATAGGGTACATGAGTACTTGTTTTATCTCTAAAATCAATCTTTAAAATGAAATCCAATAATAACTCAACAATGAGATAAACGAAAATTACAATTAAATAAATGATTCTCATTACTTCTTGTCCGATCACTAAATAATTAATGAAGACGATAATTAAAGGAATCATTAACGAAATTATTATTACACCAATGCCCCTCAAAAGCTTTTCTTTTTCTCTCGCAGCAGATATAAATATACCTATAATAGAAATGAAAAAAATAACTCCTGAGATGAAAAATATCCATCCACAAAGATCTACCATGATATTATGTCCTATTTTTGATATTGTATACTATAACATCAAATATCTTCTGTGCTATAAATATTAAGATCAAAAGATTTATATAATCTATATTCAACTTTCTTTTTTTTAAGAAAATTTATTCAAAAAATTATCAAAAATAAAGATATAAGTGGTGATTAAATCGTGGATATTAACCTAGCAGCACCTTGTGGTATGTATTGTGGAACTTGTAGATCATATTTACTACTGAAAAAAGATTTATTTAAAGAAAAGGGATATAAGCAGGGATGCAAAGGTTGTAGGACACAGGATAAAAACTGTGCTCATATTAAAAGAGATTGTCAAGTACTTAGGAAAAATGAAATTGAATTTTGCTTCGAATGTAATAAATTTCCTTGTCTAAGGTTAGAAAGACTTGATAATCGCTATAAGACGAAATATAATGTTAGTTTTATTAATAATTTAAAAAGAAATCGAGAAGTTGGGCCTGATAATTGGCTCAAGGAACAAGCTGTACTTTATACTTGTCCTGAATGCGAGGGTGAAATTTGTGTTCATGATGCGGAATGCTACGATTGTGGTAATAAGCTTAACCCAAATAACAATTTATAATATTAGAGAAGAGGAATGAGGAGAAAATGTCTGAAGAAATATTAAGGGAATTGAATGCTGAAGGACTTCGATCAGTTTTTCTAAAGTATACGAGAGAAGCATATGAAAGTATCCCCAAGATGGATAAGCCTAGTATACTTGACATTGGATGTGGTACAGGAATGCCTACTTTGGAGTTAGCGAGGTTAAGTAATGGTGAAATTACGGGAATTGATGTTGATCAGGGAGTCTTGGATAATTTAAATCTTAAGATTAAGCAACAAGGTCTTTCAGGAAGGATAAAAGTGTATAATCGTTCAGTATATAACACTCAGTTTGAAGATGAGATATTTGATATTATTTGGGAGGAAGGGGTCATACATCTTCTTGATCTCAAAAAAGCCTTAAAAGAATGTAATAGAGTGTTGAAGTTGAATGGTTTCATTGTTACAGGTGAAGCAACTAACTGGGCAAATAGGAAGCTCAAACACTTCCCTAGATTTGGCTTTAAGCTCACTAAACAAATACCCTGGGAAAAAGAATGTTGGTGGATGGAATATTATAAACCTTTGGAGGAAAAAATTAATATTTTACGTAAAAAGTATGATAATCTCGATAAAATTGAAGAAGTTAAACGTCATGTAATGGAAATAGAAATGGTCAAAAAAGATCCTACGGAATTTGATTGTGTAACGTATATACTGCAAAAAATTAATTAGAAAAAGAAATTTGTTAAAAAATTGTGAAATAAAAGTAGAACTCCTGAAGAAATCAAAAAGAATAAAAATTCCAATACGGGATGTTATTTAAATTAAATTTAATTAAGTCAATAATTAGCCAGACAAAAAAATAATTTTTAATAATACTAATTCCGATGGAAATAGAGATCAAAGGAGCAAGAGAAAATAACTTAAAAAACATTAGTGTTACTTTAAAAGATGGTTTAACAGTTGTTACTGGAATTTCTGGTTCGGGAAAGTCATCCCTTGTATTCGACACTTTATACCATGAATCTAATCGTCGATTAATAGAATTGTTCGGCTACAGTCGCAAATGGTCAAGTCAGAGATCTTCTTATAAA
>JAGXNR010000014.1 GCA_019894875.1 Promethearchaeota archaeon
GTTTGAAGCATACTAGAAGAATGAAGTATACTAGAAGAATAAGGTTTTTTATCTTTTAATAAGGATGTTCCATCAATACCCACGTATTCTCGAATTTCTGGTTCGGTATATTTGAACAACATCGATAATATCATCGAAACACTAGATACACTTAGAATCGTTATGAATATTGTTAATACAACAATTTGTTTTTTTCTCATTTTTTTCATCTAAAGTTTGTAAATATGAAACAAAATTCATTTTAGATAAAAAGATGTCGGGTATAATTGTTCCCAATAGACAAAATTGTCAATGATCAAATGCAATTTCCATGCTTCCCATTATTATATTTATTAGTCTAGAAGAGTTTATTGAAAAATCACCTACAGACAACACGAAAGCTGGTTGTAACCGAAGAAACTTTATATAATATACTATCAATTATTTAGTCATGGACCTTATAAAAAACGATATAGTAGAATTTATTAAGCAAAGGAAAAGCGTAAGGAACTTCATATATAAAAAAATAAGTAGAGAGACAATCTTAGACTGGTTAGATTGTGGTAGATGGGCACCCTCTGGAAGAAACTCACAACCTTGGCGTGTTTGTGTAGTTATCCATCCCACTGTTAAAAGAATGCTCTCTGATCTTTCTAAATATGGAGGAATCATCGAAGAAGCTTATGTAAGTCTAGTAGTGTTTTTAGATCTTGAAAGAGCATATGATCGAGTAAAAGATATTCAAGCAATTGGGGCTTTTATGCAAAATATCCTTCTTGGAATTCATGCCCAAGAAGAAATTGGTGCGGTGTGGATTGGTGAGATTCTAGCGAAGAAAAATGAAGTTAACGAGATTTTTAAATTCCCATTAGATAAGTTTGAGTTGATGGGGGTCATTGCAATAGGTTATATTGATGATGCTAGAGAAAAAGCAGGCAAGAAGCAGAGAGAACGACGAATGGTCGAGGAATTCGCTGATTGGTATTAGTAAATTAAATAAAGAATATTTTGTCGATTTTATATTAGCTTTTCTCCTCTTCTAATGCTTCTACAACTTGAGGATTAAGTATCCAAATACCAACTATAAAGAAAGGTATTAAAAGCCATTCAACCGAAATTGAGATTATGAATGGCAAGTAGGTGCTAAAATCGTAAACAAAACCTCCCAAAATAGGACCAATAATCATCCCTACTGAGTCAAAGGAGGAAATTAGTCCGAAGAATTTTCCACGATGTTTTATCGAGACACGGCTAAGGAAGTTTATAAAGATAAAGCCAGAAGTAAGCATAATTGTGGTATCAAATATTAATAATATAGAGAAAATCCATATGTTATTAGTTAGAAAAACAATGATCCATGTTAAAATTCCCCCAATTATCGCACTTATTGAGATTGTAAGATATGGATTCATTTTATCGGCTAGAACACCCAACTTAGGAGCAATCAATGTTCCTACTACCGTTGCGGGGAGATAAAACCAGCTTATCATCGCGGGAGGTTCATTCATCTTTGCAAAAACAATTGGTAATATAAATGGACGATAAATTCCAACATTGATAGCTCCCAGTATCAGCGCTAAGAAAAGCAAGACAATTCCTAATATATAAAAGTTTGATGGGTTTTTAGGTTGAATGCTTTCATTGGTTATTGATTCAATAGATTCATCATTTTCATTTCTAGATTTGTTTGGGTATTGAAATTTTTTATTCTCATCTACAGTTCGCGAAAATCTGATCCCTGCATAAAAATTTGCTATACCAAAAATAGGTATGGCACTAAAAACGAGAAAAACATTGTCAGGAGTAAAATAATTAGCTAATCCAAAAATCGAAAAACCTACAACTGCCCCTATTACTTGACCAATACCCAACGCAAACCTTCTGCGTCCAAAGGCAGAAGATCGGTGATATTTTGAGGATTTATCAGAGATTAGGGTGTCTAAAGGAACCCAGAAAAGCATCGCACCAAGACCGAGGAGAAATGAACTAATATAAATCCCCGGTAGTGATTGAAGAATAACAGAGGTATAAAGCCCGAAATATGATAATCCTCGTCCGAATGATCCTATCATCACCAATTTTTGTTTCGAGACATGATCTGTAAGATAACCAATAAATAAAGAGCTAATCAGACCACCAAACGTTAAGAATGCAGGAAAAAGGCCCAATGCAACACCAGATGCAGCCATTACCTGATTTATCATATATACCATAGAGAAATCTACAAAAAAAAATCCAAGGGAATTCCAGATAACAATTAAAATGACTGAATCGAAATCTGAGGTAAACTTATCACTAGGTGGTACCCTTTGGGTTCTTAATTTTTTTAATAGGAATTGCATAATACTAACAATAAAGAAAAATGATTATTGAAGAAAAATTTTATGTTTTGGGAAAAATATCTGTTTTAGGCTTGATTTGAATTTGATTTACTACTTAACTCTATTTCTCGCTCTTTTAAAATAGAGGATATTCGATCAACATCTTTATTTATCCATATCGTAGAGAGTAGCCATAGTAACCCTCCAATAATGCCTAAAATCATAGTTATAAATACTGTAAATTGAAAGTTTTGACCAAACACTACCAGTAGATATCCTGCTATTATCGGTCCCGTCCCACTTCCAATATACTCTAGGAATTGATTTAGAGAACTAATTTTACCTTGAGCTTCGGGTAAGTTTATTTCTTGTAAAACAGGAGGTTGATTTATATTCCATAGCCCATTGATAGAACGTGCTATAAATGCAACTAAACCCATTACCCAAAAAATCGGAAGAGACATGATAAATATGAAGTTATTTCCCTCTGTAACAGATATTACAGGAAGGGGTAAATTAAACAGGACTACATATACCGTTGATAATAACACAATAGAAATTACGATTAGGTATATTCTATATTTGATATTTCTTTTACCTAACCGATCAGATAATTTGGCAAAAGCTAAGGAACCAATTACTCCCCCGGGTAAACCAAATATAATCATAAAAATAGCAGATACGAGTGGAGACAAATTTAATGGCGGAGATTGAAAATATGCTATTAATAAGAAGTCAGGAACAGCTAATAAAATTGTTGTAAATATTCCTTCGAAAAATGCTATTAAGTTTGTAGGTGCTATTATAGTAGATTTTATTGTTTCTTTAGTCAATTGATATTCATAAACGATATCTTCACTAGAAAGAACAACTTTTAATTCTTTACGAGTACCACCTCGCTTTGGTTCATTTCCTTTTAGAAATATAATGATTCCGAAAATAAATGCCATTATCCCAGTGATATAGAAATACTGTCTCCAATAATTAAGCTGAAATAACAACGCAGACACTAGCATTCCTACTATTTGGAATAATTGAAACATTGCCTGTATAACACCAAAAAACTGAGATCGCTCTTCATCTTCTGTAGAATCGTTGATATGAGAAGATATAAGAGGCCAGATACCTCCGACTGAAAAACCTCTAACTAAGGAAAACATTAGAAAAAAAGCAAAAGTTGTTCCACCTTGACCCTCTGGCACTAACCCATTAAAAAATAGACCAACTCCCATAGATAATTCTACTATGACTTGTAATTTAGTTCGTGATAATCTATCTGCTAAAAAACCAAACAAAATTCCTGAAATTGCAACAACATACATCGAAGTTCCCATCAAAATACCTAATTCACCAGCATGATCCGCAAAAGTATCTCCAGGCCACATAATACCCGAAACAATAACAATATTAATGAATAATGTAGAAGCTGTTAAAGCAAATAAATTATAAACTAGGAAATGTTGCCAAAGTCTTTTTACTAATTTGTAAAATCCCGTTTTTTTTACCAGTTCTGAATTTGCTTCAGAATTCATATTGAATTTAAACGAAACTCCTCTTTAAAGGTTATTTAAAAAAAATAAAGGTCTACATGCGAAGATGATCAACTTACCAAAGACGTTAACCCTCTCAGTTTTTTCTATAACCAAAAATGAAAAATATTGGAAATTAGAGGTCCAAGAACGTAATATAAATTCAACCAGTAAATATGGGTCACTCCAAGATATAGTAAGGAGTATAAAAGCCCAAACACAAAACCGAAAATAACATCTATCGGGAAATGTACTCCTAAAACGACTCGTGAGAGCGCAATAACTATATCCAATGAGATAAAAATAATCAATATTATCCAACTTTGGAAATGAAAGGCAAAAATTGAACCAAAAAGGAGAAAAAAAGCAACATGCCCACTAGGAAAAGATTTCTTATCTGATTCACTCATAAGATATGGAATTCTGATAAAATCATCATGCTTCTTAACTCCTTCCTTCTTAAGCTTAATATAAGGTCGGTTTCTCCTAATAATTTTATATTTAACAATGCTATGGATAATAATTGATTGCTCAAATCCACTTGTAAATAAGACTAAAAGGTAATAATCTTTTGTTACATACCCATAAATATACCATATTAACCATATCAACCCCCAAAAATATAGTGAGCCAAGAAAGCTAATGACTATCGCAAACTTTTTTGTTCTCTTGCTAAAATCACTTTTATAAATGTTTAGGAATGCCCTATGATCCCATTCTTCTATTTTTTCAAGATAATCCGACAATGATGACATAAAGTTAACAATCCGTGGATTTGTGTAAAGATGTCAAAATTTATTTATATAGTTTTTCCTACTAATAATCATCTTGATTGATTCTATTGATAAGAATATAATTAGTATTAAGTCTAAGAATTTAATAATTTCAAGCTTTTTTAATAGGATGCATGTTTTATATTACTAAAAAAATTAGGATTTATAATCTGAAAATACATTTTAGAAGTGATATTAATGAGTAGAAATTCTGGTTTTTCAGAGGAAAGTTTAAGAAATATTGCTGCACAAAAAGTGAGTTATAGGTTTTCTGTGAAAATACATATCGTTGTATTTATAACAGTTAATATTATGCTTTTCCTAGTTAATTTTTTATTAACACCCGATTTTTATTGGGTTATCTTTCCTTGTTTTTCATGGTTGATTGCATTAAGTATGCACATAGTATCTTATTTCTTATATGCAAGAGGAATTTACCCAATGGCTAAACGAGGTGTAATTTACCATATAGTTGCATACACCCATGTCCTACTCTTTCTATTTATCACAAATATTGTAACATTTTCAGGATTTTATTGGGTAATTTTCCCTGCAATTTTTTGGGGAATAGCCGTGGTTTTACATATTATTATCTATATTCTCTATTTCAGTAACAAGGTCGAGATAAGTGGAAAACGTCAATCAAGAAAAGAAAGAGCCATTGAAAAAGAATTAGAAAAAATGAGGAAAAGACAAGAGAAAAAACATTAAGTCTAAAATTAAAAATGTGGCTTGGTAAGTTCTTAGATTTTGAAGAGGATTTAAAAAACTTAAAGGTTAAAATTAAAGAAGAAATCTTTAATAATATTAAAAAAAGTAGGCTTACTCCTCTCGAATTCACAATTATAGAGAACATTTTTAATAGCAAACAGCTTTCGGGTTATGATTTAATAAAAAATCTAAATAAGCATTTTGCTGGAACTTGGGAAGCTCAATCTGGAACTATTTATCCAATTTTAACAAATTTAGAAAAAGATGGATTTTTAAAAGCGCAAAAGGTTAAGAGTCCAATAGGACCTTTAAGAAAAGTTTATTCTTTATCGAAAGCAGGTGAAGAATTATTAATGCATAAAGTTAATAAAAATTATCTTGATCAACTCAAATTTATTGAGAATTTCTTAGTAGAACTTTCCTCAATTTATGTTCACTCTTTTCCACTTGAAGAAAAGAGAGAGAAAATCGAGGAAATACGAATCGCTTTAAAAGACACTTTAAAAAATGTTATGGACATCATTCCTATCGCTCTTGAGTTCAGAACTGTATGTTATAAATGTGGATCTGAACTCAGCAGAGAAGTAACCTATTGTCCTGATTGCGGTGTCTCCTTATTTACTAATATAGAAAATAAAGAAGTGTAGATAAAAATCAAGATAATTTATTCAATTTCTAAGTTATATTTTTTGAAAATCTTGTTCAACTCATCACTAGCTAAATGCTTCAAAATGTCTTCTAAAGGTGCAAGTACTTCTTCCTTCTTTGTGATTCGATTTTTGCTTATTCTTCCTTCCCGAACTTCAAAGCTACTTTGAGCCCAGGAATTTTCATTATTAAACGTAAACCATACTTCTTGATATGCTCCTTCTTGACCACCGTTTCGAGCTAATGGTTTTTCTTCAATTGGGATTTCTGGATCCTGTAAATAACACCAATCAAGTATTACCCATTCTAATTTTCGTTCAGAATCCTCCCGATCAGCTAAATAAATACAATATGCATGTCCTCCTAATTCTGTGTCGGAAGGTGCAAAAACAGGATCTGCAAATACTTGAGCCGCACAAACTTTTACGCGCCAATTTGGGATACCCGCATTAATCAATAAAGCTGCAATTAAGATCGCTCCATCTTCACAGTCCCCTATTTCTGATTGAATTGATTCAAAAGGAAATAGCCAAAATTCAGGACAATCAACGGTTTCATCATCATATTTATACTTTAAGAAGTTACAGACAAAATTCTGTATTGCTAATGCGGTTTCATTTGGAGTGTCTTTCCTCAATCCTACTTGAGTAATCACATGCCATAAGATAGCATCATTTTCTTTAATAAAAGCTTTCACATCAACATCAATTTGCTTTTTATAGGATTCACCTCTTAAAGCTCTTCCTGTATATATGATCGGTGCTGTTTCCCACTTCTTATCCCAAAATTCAGAGCCAAATTTACCATAATCTTTCTCAAATTTTTCAATAGGTTTATAATTTGGTGTGAGTGGTATCTCTGGATCAGTGCTTTTCTTAGGTGCAGGCTTTTTTTTTGGGGAAGGCTTCTTTTTTACTTTATCATCTTTAGGTTGTATATCTGCTATTTTTTCAGCCTTTATAATCAAGTCCTCTATGACTTTAAGAGTCGGAATCTTAGTTATGATTTTAGGATTTTCTTTTTTAAGTAATTTTAGTTTTTCTAAAGCGTTTTTTGGGTTTCTCTGAGCAAATTCTTTTAGTGAATCAATCCCTATCATATTCAATGCGTTTGCTAGTTTTGGATTTACACCCTCAATCCTCATTAAATCTGCATGTTCTTGCCATGTGTCAAGTAATTTTACGGAAACGCCAATCTTTCTTGCTAAACTTCTTATTTGGTTATAGGAAAGAGGAACTAACTCCTCAACATTATTGATCCCTTCCTTTTCTAATAATTTAGCATGGTTTTCTTCTAATCCAATAATTTCAGTTAATTTCATGATTTCATATTATTACAAATGATTTATTTGGTTAGTAAAAATATTGTATCCTTTTTTTATAATCTTTTACCATATTTTTTTTAAGGTAAAATCTTCAATAAGGATGAAATCTAAAAATATAGAGGTGATTTTTGTTTTGACTTTTCTAGGCTAGTTGGTAAGAGAATTTTCTTTTGTACTAAATCAAAAATTAATTCAACAAGATCTTCAGTTTTGAAATTAAAATTTTTTCCCACTTCATTGAATAATTTTTCTAGATAAATAGATCCTTTATTTTTGTGAATCAGGACTTTTACAAATTGGAACATCTTTTTTGATTTTGGAGGTAAATTTTTAGCTTTTGTTGAGCCTATTTTATAAGGTAACGTAAAGTATAAATGAAAAATATCTTCAATTATTACTTCAATATTCTGTCTTGATCTAGATTCTTCCCGAAAAATCGAGATATCTCCTTTATATTGTGTATATAATTCTCTAATTTCACGCTCATATGAATTTTCAAAGATTTCACAAAAAAATTTTAAAACTTCTCTCGTAAATAGTGTAGGGATTTTATTATTAATTAAAGAAATCCATATCATTTTACCTGCCCGAGTAATTAAAAATTTACCCTCTAAAGTAGCTTGCTCAATTTCACCTTGTTCAGAAGGTAAGTCCAAAATCTTATATTGAATTGAACTTCGGAACATATCCAGAAAATCAGGATCAAAATTGCCTGCTGTTTTATAGTAAATAATCTCTTGCGATTCTCTGTGTATTATAATAATGTATTCAATTGATAATGCTAAAGATAAATATTCTGAAATAGGATTCCTTACCTTTCATTATGATTTCTTATGCATATTGAATAGTTCCCTAATTATTTATAATTTTCCCTACTGTTCAATAAAGATATACGATAATCAAATTCGAATATATTATTATTTAAAATAATAAAAAAAGTGTGGAGGGGGAGAGATTTTTGCAACTCCCGAAACGGTTGAGCAAGATTCGAACTCTCGAAGGCCTTTGCCACTGGATCTTAAGTCCAGCACCTATAGTCTTGACCCATTCAAGGCAGAAATCAAGGCCTTATATAATATGATCAAATTGACCAAACTCGGTAACCCCTCCATTGTTATAAAAAAGTATCTGTTTTTTAAAAGCTCTAAAAATATAAATAATAGCTTTTAAGGGTGACAATAATTCAAAGTTATAATTTAAATTTAAATTTTTCTTACACTTATAATATTAATGGTTAGATAAGGTTTCAATAAAAAACAAAAAGAAATAAATAACTATAAAATATTAAAATAATATCAAAAATAGTAATTATTATACTATTCTATTAGAAATAGGATAGAAATTAATAAAGGACGAGTTTAATAGTGAAAAAATATGCCAGTAGGGATTTTAGTAATTAGGTGGGACAATGAGATAGGCCCTATCAATGAAGGCTTCTACCCTGAGACATTAAAGATTACAAATAATCTGCTTACCCAAGTCTATAGCTCACATCGTTACCAATCGCTTAAGCCGGGTTTCGCCAGTATTGCGCTGAAAAATAATAAAGTAGTATCGTTTTTCTCGGGAGTTGGGCAAGATTTCATTTCTGTTGAAAATTATGTTGTTGCTTTAATACTTAGACGAGATGAAAAACCAAGTAAATATCGTGAGGTATTGAAGACAATTGCCGCCGAAATACTTGAAAAAATACCTGATGACACTTTTAAATCAATTTTACCTAATCTTTACGACCAATTAGCTAAAGTCTAAAGATAGTTTATTTTAATTCTCTTTTTTTGAAGAAAGTGTGAAGAAATAGTATAAGATCTTAAACTCATTTATCAATAAATAAAATGATGATAGGTTAAATTTCTTCAATTTTTTTAATAACTATTTTTCCCTGTTCATTTGTTTCTAACAATCCAACCCCTTCCAGTTGCTGAGTAATTTTTTTCACGGTTACTATAGGGGATCCAAGAGCATTTCTAAGATCCTCTAATGTTATCGCTCCTACTTCATCAACAATTAGGAATGCCTTAAAAAGTGTTTCTTTTTCCATCAATGGTTTTAATTTATCAAAATGATATATTTTAGCTATGTTTTCTTGCTGAAATCTTTTAATTTCTTCAAAATTTTTTGTTAAACGTTCTATTTCGTCATTAGCAGTCCTATTTTTGTCATTTAGTTCTCCAACTTTCTTAATCAATTCTTCATATTTACCTTGCATACTTTCCATTCTAGAAATTGCATCTTTCGCATCAGAATCTAATTCCGTGGATTGTAACTTTCTTTCTAATAAGGTCGTTTCCAATCTGCTAATTTCTGCTTTTAATTCTTGTGATTCTATTCGACGTTTATCTTCTAATTGGGATATTAATTTCACTTGTTCTTCCTTGAATTTATCTGTGAATGCTTGCAGTTCCTCAATTTTGTTACTCAAGTTTTTCACTGCTTCGTTTTTTAAAAGTAGTTCTGAAGTTTTTTCAGCTATTTCAGCTCTTAGATTTCCAACTGTCTCATATGATTCTTCTAATTTACGTTGAGCGGGGATAATCTGCTTTTTTACTAATTCAAGTTCTTTCTGTGATTGAGCTACTTCCCCTTTTGTGTATTCTAACTCAAGTTCTCTCTCATTAAGTTGTTGTCTTTGTGCACCAATTAGTTCTTTTAGTTCTAAAATATCCTCGGGAATATCACTCATTTTTGAGATTTTAGCTTTCTGTTCCTCAACTATTACTTCCTGTTCACTAATAATTCTTTTTTGACGCTCCACTAATGATGATAATTTATCCACTTTAGATTGTAAAATAGCTGTTTGCTTTTCGCTTGATTCAATGTTGTCTAACATATCTCTTAAATCTTTAGGCATCGTAATTTTCCTATTATGATTGTTAAAAATAAATTAGTTTAAGTGTATTATGAAATATGATCTTATTTATTTTTTTAATAAAAACCTATAACTATTAAGAGAGATTAATTTTAAATAATTTTCGATATCGAAAGAAAATTAATTGACTTTATCATTATTTAAAAAGGTGAAACATATTTTTTCGACTTTTTTTAAATCAGATCAATTAAATGCTATTATTCTAATAACTTTTGAATATCTATTTAAAGAAAAAAGAATGAAATTAGAGGAACTCAAATTTTTTGAAAAACAAGCTAACGCTATTGATTACATCAATAAAAAAAAGCTAGATTTAATTAAAGAAAAAGATCTAGCGAACTATGGCAATATTCAAGGCTTGCATGAATTAATCTTTAATTACTTATCTGGTAAGGATATTAATATTTTTGATAGTCTTAAGGATTTAAACATTGATCTTAACATGAATAAGAAATTTCCTACAGCTTTTTCTCTTAGTGTCATCAATAAATTAGCAAATTTAAATAGAGGTGAAATTACCACATACTCCGAAATTGGAAGTAAGATTGGCTCTAGGGCATATCGAGCAATCGGGAATGTGTTAAGGAAAAATCCTTTACCATTAATTATACCTTGTCATCGTGTAATAAAAAAAAATGGTGAGATCGGGGGATTTATGGGAGAATCTGATGAAAGCTGGCAACAGAATTTAAAAAGAAACCTGCTAGAAATTGAACAAATAACAAATCCTTAACTTATTTAACTATTTCTGAAAAATTCTTCGGATCTTTTGAGATGGGGAATATATTCTAAGGTTTGATTTAAGAAGAACTTGACTTAATTTTATGGGATAACTTTCCCCGAATTCAATCATTATAAAAAATTAAATAATACTAAAAACTTTCAGATAAATAAGCTAATAGAAGTAAAAATAGTTAAATTGATTTTAAAATGAATTATGCTGAAAGATTAAATCTACTTGGTACTGAGACCGCATTTGAAGTTTTAAGACGAATTCAAAATTTTCCAGAGAGTAGAAAAAAGAATATTATCTCATTTGCAATAGGAGAACCGGATTTTGACACACCAAAACATATAAAAAATGCAGGTATTAAAGCAATTAAACAGAATTACACACATTATACTTTATCTGCGGGTGTCCCTGAATTACGGACAAAAATTGCCGAGTTCATTAATGAGAATAGAGGAATGAACATAACACCTAAAAATGTGGTGATCTTACCTAGTGCTAAATTTATTATAGATTTAACATTATTATCTTGTACAAATCCTGGAGATGAGGTTATTTATCCGAACCCAGGATATCCAATTTATGAAAGTCTAATTAATGTTCATGGATGCAAGGCGATACCTGCACAACTATTGGAAAGTGAAGATTGGAATTATAATATTGAAGAGTTGTTTACTAAAATATCTGACCGTACAAAATTAATTATTATCAATAGCCCTCAAAATCCAACAGGATCTATACTAAACCAAAAAAATTTAGAGGTTATTTCAAAGATTGCAAAAGAAAATGATTTATGGGTTCTTTCTGATGAAATTTATTCTAATATAGTTTATGATAATATTAAATACAAATCAATTGCGACCTTCCCAGAGATGTTGGATAGAACGATAATCTTAGATGGATTTAGTAAGTTTTTTTCTATGACCGGATGGAGATTAGGCTATGCTATAATTAATGAAGATCTAGCAAATTATTTTGCACGATGGTTAACAAACACTATTTCCTGTACCGCAACGTTTACCCAAATGGCGGGTATCACAGCCATTACAGCGGATAAAGCCCCATCAATTGCTATGGTTGGAGAATTTGAAAAAAGGAGAGATCTGATCCATCAGAGATTGAATAAAATCGAAGGAATTTCTGCGGTCTTGCCTAAAGGTGCTTTCTATATATTTGCTAATGTCACAGGAGCGTGTGAGAAATTGAACCTTAAAAACAGTTTAGAACTTCAAGAATATTTATTAGAACATTTGGATATCGCAGTACTTTCACGAACTTACTTTGGAGATAGAATTTCCAATGAAAAAGAAGAGTACATACGCTTTTCTTATTGCATTTCTCGCGAAAATATCATAAAAGGTATGGATCGCATTGAAAATATACTCTCTTAAAGTATAGTGAAATCTAGTATTAAGTAAAATTCTACAACTAAGAAAGTTTACTTAACACTATATTTCCTTCATTGTTTATATATATAAAATAATCAGAAATTATATAGAAGAAGAGTTTGAAGTTTCTTAGTAAAGATAAATTATATTCACTTAAATATAACGCAGCTCTGCTTAAAATATTAACAACAAGTGTAATGGATAGAGAATACGCATGTAAAATATTAAAATCAGAAGGCAAAATCCTTGATGAAAATAACGCTAGCAAACAGACTATCATTGATATCATTCCAATTCCAATATTAATGTCTCGATATTTTCTTGAGTAAGCGTTAATGAACTTCCCTTTAATTATACTAGCAAATCCTACAATGAGAACAGGATATGCTGCCAAGTTGATAATATTTTGAAAGGTTACATTAGGTTGGGCCATAAAGAAGTTAAGGAATGCAATAGAAAAGGTTATTGAAATTATGCCAAATAAAACTCTGTTAGGATTTCTATTGTTTCCTCTATTTCTTTTGTTTATTCCATTGATTATTTTCGCAATTCCATAAAAGAATAATGATATAAACGGATAAACTATCAACGACATTATCAATTCTAATCTAAAGAATAAAGCAAAAAGTATATAACTTAAAATTAAAAAACCAGATATGTAATCATCTGCGCGAATTTTGTCTTTATGAATTAGTTCTATCATATCATTTTCACTAGGAGTTTAAAATCTATACACTAAATAATTTAATTATTTTTTTCATTTTTAATTGTTGTTGTTTATTTTCTTATTGGTTATGATATAGATTCATTTCATCTTTATAATAATCATAATGGTAGAGTTGTTTAACTATATATCATAGGAATAATATGATATAATTACCTAGAATTATCAAAGCAACCGCAATTAGAAATTTTTTGCGAAATTTTTCTTTTAAAATCAAGATTGAAAATATCTGCTGCACCATCGGGGTATTAACGGTAAAAGTTGATGTTAACACTAACCCATTGATTTCTGCTGCTTTATAAAATAATGTATCAGCAAATCCTAGAGAAAGAATACCTGCAATTCCTATATAAATGAAGTACTTTAAATTTCCTCGATTTTCTTTCTTGAAACCAGAATAATAAATTGGTCGGAATATCCCTATAGCTAAGAACAATACCATAGCCATAGCAACCCTGAAAAAATTCGTGATAAAAACATCCCCTGTAATAATTCTTGCTTGATTAAATGAAAGAATGGACACAGCCCAGAGAAAAGCGGCACCAACAGCGAATAAGACTCCAATAATAACACTTTCAGAATTTTTTTTTTCTAATTCTCCATTCTCATTGAAATTTGTGTTTTTATCCTTAGAACTAAGTATAAACACACTAAATAGGAATAACGCACCCCCTAATAATACTGAAAGTTTAAATTCTTCACCAAACAGTAATATGCTAAATGGAAATATAAAAATTAGTGAAAGTTGGACAAGAGGATAAGCACGGGAAGCATCTATTTTCTTTAGTGATATATAATAAAGTAAATCTCCAACTGTAACACTCAATCCCGAAATGAGACATAAAATTAGATAAAAAATTAATTCTGAGTCATTTAAAATACTAAAAAACATATAATTTCCAAAAATTAATGAGAAAATTAGGGTGCCAAATGAGACACAGCATAACCTAAAAAACAAGTTTGCTTTTGGTTCAGTCTTCTCCAATCCTGCTTTATATACAAGCGAAGCTATAGCCCATGTAAATACAGCATAAATTGAAAATGCTAATCCAATTAATTCAACCATTTAAAAAATATTATTAAAAATTGTTTTAAAAGTATTGTTTTTAGTGTAGTTATTTCAGTTTTAATTCTAAGAGAAATTTATGATGAGGTGGTTGGCTAAATAATAGTAATAAATGCTCTTTTTCTAATTTTCTCATCAATTCCTTCTAAAAGAAACCTATTGTGATGAGAGAAAATCATTTCTTTCCTGTTGTGATCATCCTACATTTATATTAAATTAGAAGAAATTTATTAAATTATAACTCCTTTAATGAAATTATGAGAAATGAAGAAAAATTAAGTTCTTCTAATTCAGATTTTCTAAGGAAATATGGAATCGATATTAAGAACCCCAAATTAGAAAAAGATCTTAATGCTAAAACCTTAAAAACGGGAACAACCACAGTAGGATTGATTTGTAAAGATGCGGTTATTTTCGCAACAGATAAAAGAGCATCGATGGGTTATTTTGTAGCAAGTAAAACTTCAGAAAAAGTGTATAGAATTCAAGATCATCTTTGGATGACCACTGCTGGCGGAGTCGCAGATGCTCAATATTTAGTTGACGTTTTGCGTGCAGAGACTACAATATATCAGTTAAATCATAATGATAAACCTATGTTAATCAAATCTGCTGGGAAGTTGTTATCAAATATACTTTATTCTAATAAAATGTTTCCTTATCAAGTGGGTTTAATGTTAGGTGGAGTAACCGAAGAGGAAGGACCAATTATTCTAAATATCGGTGCATATGGCTCCATTTTAAAAGAAAAATTCAGTGCGGTTGGAAGTGGACAGAATTTTTCCTATGGTGTGTTAGAAGCTAAATTTAAAGACAATTTAACTGTAGAAGAGGGTAAGGAAATAATTAAAAAGGCAGTTACCAGCAGCATTATTCGAGATATGGCTTCCGGTAACGGGATTGATATTGCAGTTATCAAAAAAGAAGGTCCAGCTGAGCGAGAATTTATCCCCATATAAACATATTTTAAAATAGTAAATCTATATTAGTCACTCTCCTTTTATTTAAATTTTACGTTCCCTATATCTTTTTTAATAAAATTTAAAAGAGAAAATTAAGAATTAGAATTATAATAGATAAACTTTATAAAAATTACTTACGTTTATTAAACTAAATATCTAATTTTACATAGAAAAACCTCACCATATACCAGTCCCAATACAATGTCGTACCGTATAATAGTAGATTTATCTCATAAGGAGAAAATTGAAGAATTTCCCGAGTTCACATTAGGAGAAGACGATTATGAAATCGACTACATTGATAAAAATGAAGGTCCGATTGAGTTCGAAACACTTGAAGATTTTGACATACTATTTTTAGGAAACATTCAACACACTTCAAAAGGGAAGGATGACAAGTTCACACAAGATGAATTGAAAGTAATAAAAAAATTTGTTGGGGAAGGAGGAAGTATATTCTTAACTAGCGGAGATGGAGGGGATAAAGACATCCCAATGAAACAAGGTTCTATCAGAGTCTTATATAAGGTAACTGGTGTTCGTAGGTTTTGGAATGGAATAATTCAAGAAGCTCCATCGAATTTTTTAGTTAAAAAGAAAAACGTTTTAATTACCGAGTTATTTAATCATCCAATAACTGAGGGGATTTCGGAATTAGTCTTACCAAATAGCACTTTTTTAACGATTTCAGAGGAAGATGTCGACGATATAATTGTAACTTCAGAGAAAGCAGAATTTAAATATTATCTTGATGACGATACTGGAGCACTCGGACCCGTACCGATTTGTGCGGTTTCCAGTTTTTATGAGGGTAGATGTGTAACGATTGGCTCATCTGATTGGTTAACTGAAGATGGTGATTTTGGTCTTGATGCAGGTGACAATTTAAAATTTCTATCAAATATTATTGAATGGTTATCTTTTGAAAGATAGTTAATAACATCTTTTTTACTTCTATTATGGTTTTTAGAATCCTTCGTCCAGATTCTGATTCAGTGTGGCAAAATGAAGAAATCCTTAAACGTTTTTCAAGATATAAAGGGATAATTGATGACAAACAAGTAGCAAGATATTTAATTGCTAAAACTATCCATTGTGATTATGATTCAAGTGATTCTATTGAGAAACTTGAAATGTTCCTAAAGGAAAAATCACTTGAACTTAATGATTTATTTAAGAAAGACATTGAAGAAGTAAGGTATCGCCAAATTTCTTCTAAATCATATATCCATTTATCAGAAACTCTAGCTAATAAATATCTTGAAAGCTGTATTTTTTGTGAACGACAATGCAAAGTTAATCGTATTGATGGAGAAAAAGGATTTTGTTTAATTTCTAAAGATTCCTACGTTTCTTCTGCTTTTCTACATATGGGTGAAGAAGCTCCCCTTATTCCAAGTGGTACGATTTTCTTCCAGGGGTGTAATTTTGGTTGTGTCTTCTGCCAAAATTATGATATTTCCCAAGCATGGAAGGGAAAGAGAGAACTTGATGATATTGCCCAAAAAGTAGATGTTGAGAGTTTAGCTACCATTGCAGAAAAATTAGCTAAACAGGGGGCACTTAATGTTAACTATGTTGGAGGAGATCCAATACCAAATATTCATACAATAGTTGGGAGTTTAAATTTTCAAACCTCGAATATAACACAATTATGGAATTCAAACTTCTATTTAAGTAATAAGGCATTATCTCTAATTATCGATTTAATAGATTTTTGGCTCCCGGATTTTAAATATGGAAATAATATCTGTGGAAAGAAGTATTCCGGGATCGAAAATTATTTTGATATTGTATCACGGAATCATAAACGGGTACACGATGAGGGAAGTGGTGAAATTATCATTCGTCATCTTGTCATGCCTGGACATATAGAGTGTTGTTCAAAACCAATTTTAGATTATGTGTCTCAAGAACTCCCGAATGCTGTTATGAACATCATGGGACAATATAGACCCCAATATCATAGTTTTACTTACCCAGAAATTAATCGAAGACCGACATCTAAAGAAATGCAAGTTGTGAAAAATTACGCAAGTAGTTTAGGAATTCTATATAAACCAGTATCATGATGATAGTAAAAAATTAGAAAAATCTAAAAGTAATAGCATATTTGAAAACCTAACTCTTTATTCTTATTTTAATATATTTTTTAATTGAGAGAGTTAATTATGAGTTTTAATTTAAGTGATATAAAAGGCCTTGGTAAGAAAGAGGATACCTTAAAGGAAGCAGGTATAGATACTGTTGAAAAATTAGCTAATGCGAAAGTTGACGATTTAAGCGCTCTAAAGGGCATTGGAAAAGCAACTGCTGAAAAATTTATCGAAAATGCTAAGAGCATTATGAGTGAAACTGCTAAAGAAGATTCTACCGTAGCTACTGAACAAGAATCTATTGAAGAGAAAGAAGTAGAAAAGGCACTAGAAGAACTTAAAATATTAGAACAGAGGAAAACAAAATTACAAGGCAAGAAAGTTGAGGAAGGAGATTTTGTATTAGTTAAATTAACTGGACGTACTCAAAAAGGTACAATTTTTAGAGTTTCTAGTGAAGAAGATGCGAAAAAAGCCGGGATGTTTGATGAAAAAAAAGCTGAACAGGGTATGTATACTCCTGAATTTGTTATTATTGGTAAACCTGGTTTTCTAAATGAGGGACTTACAGAGATTATCAAAGAGATGAATTACCTTGAGAAGAAATCCGTTAGAATCCCCCCAACTAAGGCATATGGGAAAAGAGATCCTCAAAAAATCGAGAGAATGGGTATAGCTAAGTTTCGAAAAGTAAATGAAGGTAAAAATCCCGAATTAGGACAAGAATTTATGAATAAAAAGGGACAAAGAGGTGTGATAACTAATGTTGTTCAAGGAAGAGTAATAATTGATTACAATCACCCTTTAGCAGGACAATCCCTTGACTATAATCTTGAAATAATCGATAAAATTGAAGAATTTGACGAGAAAATAAAATATTTTATGGTAAATAAAGGAATTCCTAAAGAAAATGTCTCTGAATTTCAAGTGAATTATATTAAGGATGAAAAGACCCTTGAAATTACCATTCCAAAGATGTTTCTCTTCCAAAACTTAACCTATGTTAAATTTGGTTTAGCAATGGATTTACAAACACATATGGCTGAAGACATTGAAGATGTGAAATTCATTGAAGTTTATGAAAAGATTCAAATCCCTGAGGCACCATCTGATTCAGTAATGCAAAAGGTTGAAGATTTTAATAAAGAAAAAGAAGAAGATGAAGCAGAATAGTACTAACATATTGTAGAATCTTTAAGTTACCTTTATTTCTGTAATAAGTTCCTGTTTTTTCTTTTCCTTTTCTTTTTTGTATTGCCTTCTTCTCTTAGTATATTTAGCTTTCTTTTGCTGGAATTCTAATTTTCTTTTCGGAGATATTCCCTTCTTCTTTAAATATTCTTTTTTTGCTGCTTTATATTCTTTTTTTGCTTTATTGTACTGCTTTTTAGATTTTTTATACTTTTTGTATCTCTGTTTTATCTCATGTCTTAGATCCTTACTGATTTCTCCTATTCCTAGTTCATTTAATTTTCTTTTGAAATCTTCAAAAGATTCAAACCTAATAACAATAATCCCCAACTCTCTAGCCGGAACTAAATTTTGAATTTTGTCGTCAATAAAGACACATCTTTTTGGTTTCGTTTCTAATTTATTTATTACATATTTGTATTTTTCCATATCAGGCTTAATATAACCAATTTCATTTGATAAGAATACATTATCAAAATTGTCATAAAATCCTCTCAAATTATTTGATCTAGCATGTATATCATGGGTGTTTGACATTAAACTTACTGTATATCCTGCTTGATGTAAACGTTCAATAATTTCTGCCATTTCTACGGACAAATGAGTAACTTGAGAATATAAATCGAACCATAATTCTAAGTAATATTCCACATTTACTTTTTTCGATGGTAAGCTTCCCACTTTTTTCTGAAATGGATAATAAAATTGTTCCAATATTCTTTCTAAAAATTCACGAGATGTTATTCTTCCTGAACTTAATTTTCGTTTAAATTTCCTTATGTAAGAATTTTCTAAACGAGGAATAGAAACATTCAGATCCGCTTCAATCATATCAAGTAAATTTTTTAACACAAAGGTTTTTTCAATTAAAACACCACCAAAATCGAAAAGAAAGTGTTTTATTTTATATAATCTAACCTTTTGTTTTTTTCCATAGATTTTGGAATTTTCTATATCTTCTCGATTACTCATCTTCAAACCTATTTTGTGAAAAATTGTTTTTAATTTTTTATTTTATCTTTCAGTTTCTCAACTTGATGTAATATTAAATTACAAATTTCTTCAACCGGGGAACCACTACATTTCCAATTTGTAAATTCGGGGAATGAGCCTGGATCAACTATATATAAATCTTTAGTAGATTCGTCTCTTACTATATCCAAATGCCCAAATAAATTGTTATCAGCAAGTAATGTTCTCCATTTCTTAATCAATTGCTCAATATCCTTGGGTGTTTTTACTTTTTCCATATCAAGATGCTCATTAGACAAGGGAGGTTTAATAAGCGTACAGATATGATCATCTATAAAATAAACATTATAATGTATACCTTTAATGAAATTTTCTAGGTATAGAATTTTATTACCTTCAGATTTTAACTCTTGAATAGAATTGATTATCTTTACTCCTCTGCTTCCCGAGCCAACAACTGGTTTTAAAATTAAAGGAAAAATGTCTGGCTTTAATTGATCGATGAGGGTTCCTGAGGTGCCACAATAAAATTTTGGCGTTAAAAGGCCAGCTTTTTCTATTAGAAAGTGAGAATGTATTCGATTCTTTTGCATGAAAGTACTATGAGGATTCGGAACAACGGGGATATCGTTTGCTTCTAAAAAGAATCCCGCATAAAGAAAAAAAAGACTTTTTGATTTTAGGATATAAAAATCATTTCTAAAAAGAGTCTCATTAATAATTAGATTCTCCATAGTATAAATAACTACATTAAATCCCTTGTCTTCATAGTATCGTTTCATTTTTCCTGTTAACATTGTTGTTCTCTTTGATAAAATTCCGATATTCATTTTCTTTTCTCCGCTAATTTTTTGCTTGTTCTAATAAATAGTCAGCCACAATTTTATATCCATTTTTCATATAATTAAAATTAGGGGTACAATTTATATCTGTTAAAAAAAATTGGTTATCTTGAGATTTATGAAAGTCAAGGGAAGTAATTTTTATATCCATAATGTCCATAGCTTTTAAGCAATATTCTTTTAATTCTGAAATTTCTTCTATTTTTTGCCTTGATTTTGTTTTATCAGGATTTACCAAAATTGGTAATTGTTTATAGAAATATACATCTTCACCTATTCCATAGATTTTATACTCCCATTTACTTTTAATAAATTTCTGATAATAAAGAAAGTTGTATTGATGTTCCTTTCCATCAACTTCATCCATTGCTCTTTTATCCGCAACTCTTATATTTCCCTTTTCTTTAATTATTATTGGTGAGAATTTATAATTTCCCTGATCAACAATGTTTTTAATTATGAAATCTTTAAAAGGGGGTAATATTCCCTTTGGATTTAATGAAAAATCTGGTACGGGAATACCTGCTTTTCTTAAGTATGTACTATTTAGGAACCTGTTAATCGCTAGCTGAATTGCTTTAAAACCATTTATTATAGGGATATTAGTATGCTCCTCAATAAGTTTCACTAAACCTAAAATTAAATCACCCTTTCCCTTAGTAAAAAATAAGTCTTCATCAAAATTGTGATTCGAACTAATTAAAAGGTAGGATTCCTCCACGTATAATTTAACTTTTGCAATTGATTTTAGATATTTTAAGAAGTCTGCAACTTTATAATTCAGATGATATTTATCAATTATTATCCCAATTTTTTTCACAAAAATTCCCCTGTGTATCTTAAATCAAGCTTATATTTCTTTTTCTCCAATATAAATCATAAAATATTTATTCAATTTAAATAAAATCAAAAAAACATTGAAATCAATCTTATTAAGTCTCTAATAATAGATTATAATAATTAATATACTAAAAACCATCTTAATTTTAGGAGATAATAAATAAGCTCTTCACTCATAATCAATATATTTATATACCATAATTTATACATAGATTATCAAAAAAATAGGGTTTTTAGAGTGTCAAGTAAACTCAACAGAATTTATGTTGGCGCGATTTGTAATAGAGATCTCGAAATTTTTAAGGAGATAAGAAATTTCTGTAACAAGAACTATAATATCTCAATCATCAATCTTTTGAAAAAAGATTCTAATTCTTTTACTGCGAAATATTTGAAAAAAAAATTGAAAAAATATCCTATTTCATTATTTATTGTTAAATTATTTTCAGAAAAAAAAAATCAGAACATCTATAATATACTAAGAGATGTTGCTCCTAATATCCCCTGGTTAAATAGTTTTGAATCCGTAAAATTATGTGAAAGTAGATCAGGAACTTTTAAGTTGATTGATCAAAAACATAATAAACTACATATTCCAAAAATTTACTCCTCTCTTCAAGAGGCTATAGATGCCTGTATCAATGGGACTGCAATTATTATTAAACAAGATACTCATAATATCCCAAACTTACCTAAAAATGATAGAGTTATTGGAATTGCTAGATCTCCTGAGCAATTAAAGAAATTTGTCAAGAACCATCAAGAAAATCCCTTATTTTTCCAAAACTACCTAGGAGAATTTGATCTCATCTATAAAGTGTATGTGATAGATAGATGGGTGGGTTCGATTACATCACACAATCGGCTCCACCAAAAGCAGAATTTATCTCCTTTGGATTTAATACACATTCGTGTACCAATTGAAAAGAAGTTAAAAAGAAGAATATTACGATTAGGACGCAGAACAGGGATGTTAATTTTTGGGGTGGATTATATTCTAACAGAAGATAAGACACCTTATATTATTGATGTTAATGATTTTCCAAGTTTTAGAAGTATTCCTGAAGCTGTGAGTCTAATCTCTGATTATATCTATAACGTTACTATTATTCAACAAGTACGATTAAAAACTCCTGCAACGGTTTAAGTGTAAAAAAACTAATAAACAAGAGTTTTAACTTTCAATTTATCTTTCTTTTTTATTTTCTATAAATTCTAAAAGAGCTTTCTTTGCAATATAATCCTCCAATTGCTCAGGTGGATGTTTCATGAAAAATGAGCAGGCAGATTGTATTACACCTCCAATTTTTCTATCTTTTGCTATTTTCGAAACTCGAATACAATCTGCTATAATCCCTGCAGAATTATTACCATCTTCCACAAACATAGTAATATCTACTCGAACTGGTGCACCCCCAAAAATTCTTCCTTCTAGTCTCATATATGCTTCTTTTTGATTCTTTAGGAATGGAATGTAATCTACCGCAGAAATTTGGCATTCCACTGTATCTTTGTTTGGTAGATTAGCGATAACCGCTTCAGTTTTTGATTGACGTTTTCCCTGCTCATACCTTAACTCACCATTTGGCATAGGGGTTAATAAATTGGCGAAATCACTACATCCTCCCCAATCTAATTGTATAGTTTTATCTAAAATCGCACCTCTCATGGGAAAAAGATTAGCTAAAGATCTATGTATTATTGTTGCTCCTACTTGTGATTTAACATCATCTCCTATAAGTGAAAGATTCTGAGCCTCTGCTTTTTTAACAATCTCTGGATCATGAACAACTGGAGATGGCATCCCATTAATTATACACGCTCCAGCTTCGAGAGCGGCTAAAGTGTAATATTTCACGGCTTTATGGCTTCCGGTAGGGAGTAGTATTACCGCCACATCTACATCTCTTACTTTCATTTCTTTTGAAACATCAACATCAACTTGCTTTTCAGAAACAGGGATCATATTTTTTATATTACTATCTAATCCATCTAACACAGGTCCCTTTAGTACTGGAGCGTTTAAAAATTCTGGTTGATAAAGTTTCATATTACAATTTGGTTCTGAAAAAATAGCTTCGCTTAGATCTTTTCCAACCTTGTTCGAGTTAACGTCAAAACCAACAACAAAATTAATATCATTAATATCGTACGGGGTTATTTCTGGGAGTAACCCGATAATTTTTTCGGGATTTCTTTTATAATTCTCAGAACCTTGCACTAATGCACATGCAACATCCCCAATTCCGATTAATGCTACATTAATTTTATTAGCCATGTTATTGTTTATATAAAATTATAATATTTAAATCATTTTAATATAAGGTATTGAATTTTCGTATTTAGTGTATTCAAAACTAAATTTTTGTGATCTTAGAGAAAAAATTTTAAGTTATATGAAACTAATTCTTATAGTTGTTATCAACTCATAACTTTGATATAAGCTTCTTAAATGCATTGAACTAATTAAATTTAAGAACATAAACTACTTTTTGATTGATAATCATGGTAAAAAAAAAAATATTTTTCTCAGTAATTCAAGATCATAATGTTATTAAAGAAGTTATAAATAGCCTTCAACTAGCCAATACAATTGATTTGGTACATCATGATCCCACTATAGACTTCTTCTGTCTTTCGGATATGAATCAATCTTTAAAAGATGCAGATCTTATTGTTGTAAAGGTTAGAAATGAATGTTCAATTGATTTATTACACTATGCTAAACTCTATAATTTGCCAACTCTTCATGATGTAGAGACAGTTTTACTATGTAAAAATAAAATCGCTCTTGATTATTCATTACGGAAGGTATTAGAAAGACACAAAACTACTTTGGGAAAGTTCCTAATGCCTAATTCATGGAATCATTCTTTGTCAGATGTAAGTACATTTAAGGAATGGGCTTTACCTAAATTGCCGATTGTTATTAAAAGTCATTATCAACATGATAAATATAACAGATTTAACTTTCTTGTTCAAAAAATTGAGGATGTAGATAAATTCTGTGAAATGTATAAAAAGTTCCTCTCTTATGATGTATATATTCAAAAATTCATTGAATGTGATGGATATGAAGTGAAAATATATGTAATTGGAGATAAAGTTTTTGGAATAAAAAGAGAGAATCCAATTTATATTTATTTGAGAGAAAAACCAGATAATATTGATGTGAGTACTATAGAACGAGATCAAATTGAAATCACTGAAGAGATCAAGCAATTCTCAAAAATCTTATCAACTGAATTAAATCTTAAGATTTTTGGATTTGATCTAGTACGCTCTCTGGAAAATGATAAATACTATATCATTGATTTAAATGATTTTCCAAGTTTTAGAGGTATTCCTAATATTGCAAAGGAATTAAAAAAGTACATTGAAAACTATGTACTAAATGACTAAACGACTAAGCGAATACTAGAAAAGGTACGATTATTAAAAAAGCTACAATCCCATATAAAATGCAAAAATATCCAAAATTAATCTTCTTAGCTAATTTAATTAAAAAATCAATTGTTATATAGCCTACAATAAAACTTACAATGGTTGTAATTAGAATAGTGAGAATGCCTAAAGTCCCTAAAATTGAACCTTCACTTAACACAATATCAACTAATATAGAGGCAATTGCAACAGGGACAGACATTAAAAAACTTAATCTGAGCGCATCATCTTGATCGTATTTTTCCAATAAAATCGTACCCACAGTGATACCAGAACGAGATATTCCTGGTAATATCGAAACTCCTTGAATTAAACCTGATAAAAAACTATCTTTTTGTATACTCTTCTTAGAAGTATCCACTATTTTCCTATTGCCAAAAATTCTCCTTGTCACAATTAGTATTACTCCAGTAATGATTAATAAACCAGAAATTAAGAGTGTAATTACATCTCCTTGAAAAGCAGTGAAAAAATCTAAAAATATAATTTTAAATAAGATATAGAGGGGAATAGCCGTAATAACCGTACCTAATGTAGCCCAAATTATCCAATTTCTTTTCCTAATAATAGTATCATCAAATACAGAATCTTTTTGAACTAATGATTTTAGAATAATAATAAAATCTTTTCTAAATCTTACCATAACAGCAATAGTTGTCCCTAAGTGTAACCATATGGCAAGACTATAAGCATTCTCAGGTGAGATACCAAAGAAGTACGTAGATACAATCATAGTCTGCCCCGATGATGAGATGGGGAGCCATTCAGTAAATCCTTGAAGGATGGCTATAAATAAAAATTGTAGTGGAACTCTAAAAAGTAGTACTAATAGAATTATAGATAATACTATAAGAGCTTCAATAAGTAACCAGAGCTTCTTGGCATTCATTTCATTTGAACCCAAACACAATATATTATTATGAAAAGGATATAGAATAAATGAATTTTTAGAAAATTGATTATCCCATATCAGAATAATCTAAGCAATAATACTACTGTTAAAGTAATTTTTTAGTTGATTAATTGATGAACCCCAAAACAGATCTCTTAAAATAATTGAAGATCTTGTCTTACTTGTTGATTCACTGTAACCAATTAATTTACAAATTTTCTTACCGGATAAATTTTCCTTTATCAGCGCTTCTACAATAGGTCTTCTTAAATCTTTTAAAAGTGGTTTTAATCCTCCGAAAAACTGCTTTATTTTAGATACAATAGTTCTTTTGCTAATCCCAGGTAATTCGTGATTAATCTTATCATAGGTTATAATTTCTTTTTGCATTAATCCTCTTGTTACTATCGATTCTAAAACATCTCTTAAGAACTTGCTTTGGACTTCAGAAAATGTCATCTTATAAATTGTTTTACACCAATTATTTACAATATTAGGTCTATTACTAGGGCTTATATTAAACCTAATACCTAACTCCTCACCAATATAAGATGCATTCCAACCTTTTTTGATTAGTGGTTCTAATTCCTGTTTTATATTCTCAAATCTTAAGTCCATATATTTTAAGCAATTTCCGTTTTTATCTTTGTAGAAATGAGCAATTTTTGCTATCATTGTAGTTATATCAACGTTAAAATCATTTGCAATCTTATTAAGAGGACCATCTTTGAAATTAATTTTGAATGAATTTTTAATTGCCTGATCTAGTTTCATTAATTGAATTTTTTTCCAAAATGGGCTTTCTTCTCCAGTAAGTTGCGGAGGATTAATCCTTCCACCCTCTAATGTATTAAATCCATATTTATCTTGTTGTGTTTTAAAAAACCCAATCCAGAACTTCTCTGCATTATCAAGTTCTTCTTGTGTATTACAAACTTGCCAAATTTTTACTTTAAATACCTTTTTTGCTTGAGTTTTTTCATTATTACTATATTTTCTTAGAGCTCTAGAGAAATGATCATTCCTCCTATTCTCAGGGGTTTTTTCATTGAATGCACCCGACAAATGATCATTCCATTCTTGCATTAAACCACCAGTGCTTAAACCAATATAACTCTTCCCTGGAAACAATAAGTAATTATTTTTTGCATCCTTTTTTATTGAAATCCTATAAATTATACCAATTATGCCATTTTCTTTTTTATTTTTATAAAGTTTAGATAATTCTGGTTCGTGTAATTCCACCCTACTCTTTGATATCTGCCAATTTCTAATAATCTTCCCACATTTTATACATTGTATTTCATCATATGAGATTACTTCATAAATGTGCTTTTTAACATCTTTGTAATAATTGCTATTAGATGCGCTTGTTGAATTATCATACATGCCACTAAAAACAAAATATTAATCATATAAAAAAAAGAAGACTCATATAATTGTCTGATATAGTAATAAAATTTTACTCAAATAATCCTTGGAGAATCGCAATAATTTTATATTGTATCATTGTTAAAATGTGTATTTATGTAATCCTTTCATTAAACAGTCATATATTTTATCTCGTGCTATTCTAAATCCTTCAAGTTCTCTCATGCTAGGATCAGCAATATCCCCTTTTTCTCCTGCAAATTCTCTTAAAGTTAAAACCTCTTTACTATTAATATCGTAGAAATCATATATTTCTTTTTTATGCTTCTCTGTTAATGTAAGAATCAAATCTGCTTCATCAATTAATTCGGGGTACTTTTTTAAATCTTTGGATAATGAATCTTCTGGTAATACAATCCCTATTTCTTTCATTGCTAAGTTAGCATCCATAGATATTAACATTCCATCTCGAGCATGAGATGAAATTCCCCCAGATTTAACGGTAACATCCAGGTTATTTTTGAGAATAAAATCTTTTAAGAAACCTTCAACCATAGGGCTTCTTGCGGTGTTAACACTACAAACTACTAAAATTGATTTATAGGGAAACTTCTTCTGCATTATTTGATTGAAAAGAAAGATATAAAATAACTTTTATTAATTGAATTTAGTACCTTTTTTTTCTTCATATTTTCCTTGCCATGTAAATCGAATTTGACAGATACCAAAGTAAAATACCAAAAATCATAATCCATTCATAAGTAGGCATAATCGAATATAATGCCACTCCCAGAGAATAACATATATTTTGAAAGACATCACAAAAAGTCGTAATAAAGAAGGGGATTAAATAAGTAACTGTAATTCCAGTAAAAACAATACTAGAATACGTTATAGATTTTGAAAATTTTGGATTCTTTGAAAGTAGGTAAGTAAAAACAGATAAAGTTATTGCCCCACCAATGAAACTTAAAAGCGCAAATACACCGTGTGAAGTGTCCAAAAACACCCCCCTACCTGTGAATATTCCTGTTAATATAACACTTACAGCAGTAAAAATTCCACAGCCTACTGCGATTTTTCTTATGATTTCATTTACATTTTCATCCTTTAAAGTTCTACCAAAATATACAAAAAATGGGATCGCAAAAATATTAGAAATTATAAACCCGGCTCTTAAAAAAATCCCTCCTGTTAGGAGACCTAACATACTAATTGAATTCATCCACATTTGATATTCTGGAGTTAATAATAGTGCTATAAAATCACCTAAAAATCCAATAATAAACGTTAACAATCCGAAAATATATCCTGGGATTATACTGAAAAGTTTATCGAAGAGTTGATTTATCTTTCTCATAATAATCTTACCACAATTTATTCCTAATAAAAATTTGTATAATAAATCTCAGAAAGCTTCCTTATAAAGAAATTTTTTGTTTTTAAAAATCAAATCTTTTTAATCACCATATACATTGAAGCTATACAATACCATAGGATAACTGCGAAAGTGTTGATCCACTCTAGGCTTGGGAGAATTATCATAAGTGATCGTAAAGCTGGAATAAGGTGCAAAAAAAACGCTACCATCAATGTTGCAATAATAAATGAAACAACAAAGCCGAAATAACCTATAGATTTTGAAAATTTGGAATCTCTAATTATTAAAATGTTGTAAACTGTAATATAACAAAACCCAAATCCCCAACTGATTATCGCTGAAGTACCATGAATATACGCAACTATGATATTCTTGCCACAGAAGATTCCTATAAAGATGAAACTTATACAAGAAATAATAGCTAAAGGTATTGAGATTTTTTTAAGCTTTTCACCGACCTCTTCACCATTAAATATATATCCTAGATAAACAGCCCAAAAAAAAGCAAAAACCCCAGAAAAGATAATACCTGTTTGAAAAAAAAACCACCCAGGGCCATCACATAAAGCACTTACCGCATTTTTTGTAATGTTATACCCCGGGTACATCGAATACGCGATAATATCTCCAAAAATCCCGAATAATATTGAAAGTAAACCAAATGATCTTAATGGGATGTACTGGTTTAGTTTTTTTATAAAAAGCTCTAATTTTGCCATAAGGTGGTTTTAAATCTTTAATTAAGACTTTTGATCAAATGTAAAGAATTACAACTTTCTAAAAAAGCGAGGGAAAATAAAGATTTCGAAAAATGAAATACCTAAGTTTTTGGCAATTTTATCCTGAAAGTTGATCCCTTACTTCTTCCTTTAGAATCTACTAAAATCATCCCTTTATGAAGTTCTACGATTTCTTTAGAAATAAAAAGCCCTAATCCAGTTCCTTCACTTTCAACATCTAGAGGCTTGTTCTTCCTTTCGATCTTTCCGAATTTTTGAAATAGCATTTTTTGCTCTTTCTTTGTTAATCCTATTCCCGTATCCCTAATTAATATTTCAATTGATTTTTCATCTTCAGTTAATTCTATATAAATATCACCACCAGAAGGCGTAAATTTTATAGAATTAGACAATAAATTTATGATGACTTGTTCTATTCTTAATTTATCAATTTCTAAGAAGATTGAGTTTGGATGGTTGAAATGTACACTTATATTTCTACTATTCGCTTGATATTCAATATCAATAATACACTCTTTAATTAATTCTACCAGGTCCTCATTTTGAAGGTCCAATTTTAATTTCCCCGATTCTACTTCTGACATATCTAGTAAATTTTCAATCAACCTCTTCAATTTTTTACCACTCCTATATATCATCTCGATGAATCTCATAGGGTGTCCTTCTAATTGCTCTTTATATTCCTCCAGTAAAAATTGAGATGCCGCATATATTGAGCTTAATGGTATTTTTAACTCATGTGATACTCTTGATACTAAATCTCGTCTAACTTGGCTTAATTCTAATAACCTCTTATTCTCTTCAACGATAAGTCTTTCCGCTTCTTTTTTATCGGATATGTCCATAATAGTTGCTAATTCTGCTTCATTACCCTTATATAGAATATCTTTTGAGAATTGATCAATCCACTTCTCGATTCCTGATTTTGTTATTACTCTGTATGAAGAATATGGTTTAATATTTTTATTCCCTGATCTTCTCTGTTCTCGTTGATTTCTGACAATAGGTAAGTCTTCAGGATGAATTAATTTAATTATGTCATTTTTTGACCATGATGCTATTTCTTGAGTGGAATATTCAAACATTTTTAACAATGCATCATTGATATATTTTATCTGGTCATCTTGAATTATAATAATACCCATGAATGACTGTTCGGCTATAGTCCTAAATATTTCCTCAGATCCTTTTATTATTTTTTCATTTCTCTCAGGTTTTATTGGCATAGGAATTTCCTCGAGAACTTTTACTATCTAATGCAATTATTTCACTAATATTTTTAAAAAATCCCCGGTTTGGATCTAGAAATATCGTGTGGGAAAATTAACCCATCTTAATCAAGGATTTGATTATTATTGACATTAAGAAAATAAAAATCTACTATTATAATTCTATTCAAATAAGACATTTGTCTTTCTTCTGATACGTAACAATCTTTTACTAATTAATCAAAAAATTTTAATTTATAATCCTAATTATTATTATATAGATTCTGTCAGTATAACCCGAAATAATATAATTCTCTAACTTTTATGCGCTCGTAGTATAGTGGTAATATGCTGGCTTCCCAAGTCAGCGTCCCGGGTTCAATTCCCGGCGGGCGCATTTTTAAGCAATCAATATGAATTGAACTTTAGACCTTAGATTAAATATTAACCAATTCGCTCAAGTAATAGGTAAAAGGGAAAAATAGTTTTTTAGAAATTTAGTTACCTAAGCTTTCTAGAAACGTATCAGGTAGTAAAGAAGTATTTTCAATTTCCTTACAGAAATCAGAAATCTCACCAAATAATGATGCTGCTCTTTTAAGAGTTCCATCAACCTTGTATTGGTTAGCCTCGTCCATTTTAAGCATTTTGTTCATTAAAGGTTTAAATATTGTAAGGATTTCAAACACATTGTCTAAGATATTTTTGACAATTTGGATTTTCTTATTAATGTCATCCTCTTTTGCAATCATTTCTTTTATCTCCTTTAAATTCAAACCAATTTATTTAATTATATTTAAACGTAAGTATTTAAAATGATTTCGGTTTATCGTTTAAAAAAACGTGTTTACATACAAAAATAGCTTTGCTAATTTTTTGAAATCATTTTGAAGGCAAAATGTTTGATGTGCATAGAAATTTGATAATTTTTTTTAGTGTTTTTAAAAAAAGGTGATAACATAATATACTAATTTTTATCAACAAATGCTTGGAAACTGTGCTCACAACATAAACCAGATGGTATTGAAACCGTAGTTAACTGCTTAGAAGAATTAATAACTTTCACAGGGATTTTCAGTTTCTTATTAACTTTACATTTTGGGCCAATAAGTTTGATATCTTGCAGAAACTTATCGTTTCCTATATTAACAATATCTGAAGTTGTAATGACTAATTCATCTCATGTTTTTTCAATAATATTTGTGTTCAAATCTTTTTGTTTGTGTGCTATATTTTTTAAATTTGAACTTATTTATTTAATTTATTTTAGAAATTTAAATCTTTGTTATAATTTAGATGGTCCGACCTAAAATTCGGGATATAATAACTTCTACCACAAATTTGTAACTCAAGTAGATAAAAGTGAAATTATGTAAGATAAATGAATATCGAAGAATAAGAAAAAATGCAAAATGATAAAAAACAGATGTGATTTTCATATAAATAACATATTCTTATAACAAAAAACTTATATAGTATTTATATTATAAGTTTTTTAGTTCAAATTAGATAAATAGCAATAATTATGTATCAATCAATCCCCTTTTCCAAAATCTTTATAAAAAATTAAAAGAAAGGCAACAAAAACTCATGATCATTATTCATTAAATTCGAATATGTATAAAATAAGTATGAAAGAAATATGATAGCTATGAACAATGCTCAAAATATTAACAATGGCACAGAAAAATTGCAGATGCTTGGATATGGATTATTAAATTTAAATATTAACTCTGGTGGCAATTTTAACATAAGCTTTCAGAAAGGGATCGGTGTACCGCTTATTCAAAACATAATTGAATTGTATAAAAGAGAAATAATAAACAAAGGTCAGGGTAATTCAATCATTCCCTTAGAAGACTTTACAATTTTCATCCAATACTTTAGAAATAATGAGGATGATATTTCAGTAATAATCTATATGGAAGAAAAAGACCAGTCTGTAAATTTTGGAAGACTGTATTTCTTATCAAAGAAAATAAATCAAAAAGTAATTTCCAATGCTTCAATCACAGAAGTAATAGAAGAGTTTGAAAAAGATATTGAAATTCCTCGAAGTGAAGGAATAATTGCGATATTTATAATTGGAGCTGCGGGGATTCCGTTTATTTCGAAAATAAATAAATCTCGAACCAATATTGCAGATCATGAAGTTCACATAGGGGGATTTATTTCAGCACTTCTTTCCTTTTCAGATACAATTATAGGGGAGGAAACAGGTGCCAAGCTTAAGGAAATAAACTTCGGTACGCGTCAATTCTATGTGATATCAAAAAACAACGTGATCTTCGCTTTTCTAGTAGAAAGCATGAATTCCCTACTTCAAAGGTATATGTATCTCATTGCAGATGAATTTTTATATCAATATAAAGAGTATATAAAAGATTTCTCGGGTGATGTGACACCGTTTGCATTATTTGAGAATACAATTAATCAATATTTTATAATATAAAAAAAAGCAGGTATGTAAAAAATGGCTCAAAAAGAAATAGATCAAATTTCCATCCCAAATTAAAAACCTATTTCGAAAAGAAGGTGAACCCTTTAAAAAGGGTGTGAGACTTCGACAAGGAATAATGGATGAGATTTTTGATTTTGGGCAATATATAAATAGATTACAACCAGTTCAAGAAACAAAAAAAGATCGAGAAACTCAAATTATTGATATAGGTAGAACTAAGGTAGTTCCAAGAAAGGAAACTCAACAAGTTGTCAAAGAAGAAGCTACAGAAAAAGAAATACTTAAGACTACGAAAACTAAAAGAATGTCAGTAATCAATCAACAAACTAAGAGTGAATCATCAAGTTCATTACTAAAAACAACGATTCCCGCAAAATCAATTAAAAAAGAGGTTAAATTTGTTCCCAATCTTACTCCCGTTGGAGGAGTAGTATTGGAATCTAATATAGTTGTTTTAGGAGCAAGCGTGGGTGGACCTAGAACTATTACTACAATATTGAAAGAATTACCCGGAAATTTATCTATCCCAATTTTAATCCTCTAACATCTTTCTTCACACTTTACTGAGGCATTTGTCGATAATTTAGATATAGAATGAAATTTAAGAGTTAAGGTAGCTAGTAATGGAGAAACTCTCCAACCAGGAATATGTTATATTGCTCCTGGTGATAAGCATATGGCGATTGACGTAGAAAACAATAAACCATTTATTAAAATATACAAAGGTACACCCGTTAATTTTTGCATGCCTTCAATAGATGTCTTATTTTTCTCGGCAGCTAGAATTTACAAAAAACGCACTATGGGAATAATTTTAACTGGTATGGGATCAGATGGTGTTGAAGGATTAGGTGCTATCAAATCTTCTGGGGGGAATACAATTGCCGAATCGGAAGAAACATGTATCCTTTATGCTATGCCTAAATTCGCAGCAGAAAAAGGTTTTGCTGATTTGAAACTTCCCAACTATAAAATAGCTGAAAAAATAATAGATTTCTCTAAAGCCTAGAGTATGTCCATTTTGAGAAATTCATTTCTGTATTTATTTTTCTTCAGTTTTTGAAAGATATTATAAATCTAAATAATTATAAGAGAGTTATTCTTACCATGACAATCCTTTCAGAAAACGTAAATCTTCAATCAATTTTTGAGACTCATGTTTAGGTACTTCCATGAAAGCGTAAAACTCATTCTGCCAAAAAGCCCTCCCCGAAGACATATTACGAATATCTTCAGCAAATTTGAGGGAATTCCTTACGGATAAGTACATCTCGATAATTGCTTGATATTCTTTTTCTTGGTCAATAGCCTTGATTTTAGCCGAATATTTTGAAAGTAGAGAGAGAGTATTTTTTATATATTCAGAAGGTAATTTTATAATTGTGAAGTAAATAGGCTCAAGAAGAATCAGTTCTGCTTCATCTAAACCTTTCTTTATAGCCTCATAGAGCATGGTAGATAATTCCGTAAAAGCCTCTTCCTGTGAACTTTTATCGATGATTATTTCTTCAATTATTATTTTAATTTCTGTTAACTTTTCACTACATAATGGTCCTCGTAACCGAATTTTTTCAAATGTTTCAATAATTGCATTTTTGTACAAGGGATTTAAATCATATTTACCGTTGTGAATTATTACATTTTGATCTTCATCACAAATCCAAAAGTTTTCAATTTCATCTTCCGTTAAATTTGTATCTTCCTTTAAAACCTTTTTCAGCTTCTCCAAGGGTTTAATTGTCTTATAATCAATACTCTGAAAGAATTTTACTGTTTTCTTATCTAATCTTTCGAGTTTTAATTTCAAAGAATTCTTCTCATTAGGAGATTTTTGTAATATTAACGATGAAGCATAACGACAAGATTCCTTAAAAATTGCTCTTGGATTTGAGATAGATACATTTACACCCCTCTTGCCGATTTCCTTAGCTGTAACTTCAAGATGCAAAGGTCCCACTCCAGATAATAAAAACTCTCCATTTTCTTCATTAACTTCGAATTTTAAATTGGGATCTTCAATTAATATGTTTTCAATTAATTCCTTCAGCTTTTCCAGATCTCTTAGATATTCGGGTTCAAGTGATACGGTAAGTACTGGAGCAGTAACATATTTTACACTTTCGAATGGAATCATTTCATCAATCCTATTTTTCTCAATAATTGTATCTCCGCTTCTTATGTTTTTCAGACCCTCTATTGCCACAATATTGCCTACCGGAATTCTATCCACTTGTTCTCTTCTTTGTCCCATGAATATTGCAATTCTTTGGATCGTTTCATAACTATTTTCATTCAAAAGGAAAATTTCTTTTTTTTTCAAGCAGCTACCACTAAATATTCTTCCTGTAGCAATTAAACCGTGCTTATCTGCTTGAACTTTACTCATACAAATTATTAATGGACCCTCAGGATCACAATTAACCATTGCCTTTCCTAATTCAGAATTTAAATTACCATCCCATATTTTTGCAATCCTGTATTTTTGAGCGTCTATAGGGTTTGGTAGATGATCTACAACCATTTCTAATATCGCCTGATGTATTGGAAAATATACCGCCAAATCCGCATAACTTTCTTTAGTATACGTCTCTTTATGATACCTTTTTCTAATATCCTGAAAATTTAAATTACTTTTTTCCAAAATATTTAGAGTAAATCCCCATCTATGAAGTGCTGATCCAAAAGCTACATTTCCAGATTGAGGAGACACTTTCCATTCGTTTTTTAATGAGGAATCTGCATATCTTTCAACGAGAGTGTTAAAAGATTTAATTATTCTAACATATTTTACCTTAATTTGTTCATCTGAGAGTTTTAGTTCCCGAATTAATCGATCAACTTTATTGATAAAAAGTATTGGTTTAACTCCTTCTTGTAATGCTTGCTTAATTACCGTTTCAGATTGCGTTATTACTTCTTCAACCGCATCAACAACTACGACCACTCCGTCAATAAGACGCAGAGCACGGGTCACTTTTCCACTAAAATCTAAATGTCCCGGGGTATCAACTAGGTTTATTAGAAATGGTTCATAACCTTCTAAGGATTTTTCATAATATAATGAGATATTGGCGGATTTCATTGTTATTCCACGCTGCTGTTCTTCTTCAAGGAAATCTAAAGCTCGAGCTTCCCCAGCTAAATCAGGAGATAAAAATCCCGCTTCACTAAGCAAAGAATCGGATAAAGTTGTCTTACCGTGGTCAATGTGACCTACTAAACCACAATTGCGAATAGATTTAGTATTATTCATTAAGTTCAATATTTCAGTAATTTCTTTCCTATGAGGCATTGTCATGTGAAATAGTGATATAGTCGATTATTTAGGATTATTGTTTCTTTGATTAAAACTTTAGGGTTTAATTGCTACTGATGATCTACGAAGAAAGGGAGGGAAATGATTTTTCATTACTCAAGATCTTCTACATTTATCGAAATTAAATTCTCGATTTCAGATGGGTCAGAGTTATCATGTGATTAAAAATCATTTCCCATAAGAAATTAGTTTATATTATAGTTTAACTTTACCATCAATCCGAACAATTCTTCCGTCTATGTGCAATCTTTTATCACAGAATAATTCAATAGCTTTAGGAAACACTTTATGCTCCCATTCCAGAATTCTAGGACCAAGAGTGTCTTTTGTATCTGTATCATATACAGGTACAGCGTGCTGTATAATAATAGGCCCATGATCTTCTTTTGGGTCTATAAAATGAACAGTAACACCAGAAACTTTAACACCATATGTTAACGCGTCTTCATGAGCGTGCATTCCTTTAAAAGAAGGAAGAAGGGCAGGATGAATATTCATAGCATTGCCATTAAAATGATCAATAAACATTTTACTCACAAATCTCATATAACCTACAGCTACAATTAATTCACAACTGTATTTATCCAAGACCTGAATCAATTTTTGGTCAAATTCCTCTCTCGTTCCTTGATGTTTATCTGATTCAATAAGTGCATACGGAATATTATGATTTTTAGCTCGTTCCATGCAATATGCTCCTTGTTTGTTACAAATAAGTACTTCTATAGTGGCTTTTTCCTTTAAAATACCAGTTTCACATGCTTCAATTATTGCCTCAAAATTACTACCCGAACCACTTGCTAAAGCCCCAATTTTAACTTTTTCCATAATTCATTCTAAGTTTTATTGTCAAAAAAAACTATCTATTCGAGAAAAGTGAAATACTAGTATAAAGACCGTTTTTCTAATAAGCATAATGTTTTTATTTGAGTAATTTATATCTATCTTAGAAATTTAGAAGTATTTCATTCTAAAAATTATTCTCTTCTATTATAAAACTGTTGTAAGAGAAAACTGTTCTATTTGTTTCAAAATAGTATTTATCAAATATAAAAACATAAACACATATAAATGAAATTTCGAGTGTATTAAATCACTAATTCAACATTAAATTTTAACGATAGTTTAAACAAACAATAAAACAGCTTTTAGTTTTAACTATTCTAGATTTAGTTACATAAAAGTAGACAATAAATTAATAAAATAATGAAGAGCTATGAGTTTCGAAGGAGAACTAGAAAGAATTAAATCGGAAATAATTGCTAATCTTCCCCCTGAAATAATTGTTAAAAAAATAGAATTCGAAGGACCAGAGATTGCTGTATACTCAGAAAATGATGATGTAGAGGCTGTTGAGAATTCTACTGTACTTAAAGACCTCGCTAAAACAATGCGAAAGCGCGTTGTATTTAGATGGAACGTTGATAAACGCAAAGACCCCGCAGAAACTGAAGATTATATTAGAAATTTAGTTAATAAAGATGCAGAAATTGAGGAAATTCTTTTCGACCATACACGAGGTGAAGTAATCATTGAATCAGGAAAACCTGGTCTTGTTATTGGTAAGAAGGGAATTAATTTAAAAGAAATAAGAACAAATACTTATTGGCAACCTAAAACGATCAGGACTCCCCCATTACCATCTAGAACCATTCAATTAATTAGGGGAATGCTCACAAAAGAGCGACAAACTCAAAAAGATATTTTATTACAGATTGGAAAGAGAATCCATCGTCCTGCGTTGTTTAATAACTTGAATATAAGATTAACCGCCTTAGGAGGTTTTCGGGAAGTAGGGAGATCTTGTATATTAATGCAAACGAGAGATAGTAGTGTATTATTAGATGTGGGATTGAATGTTGGAAATCCTAATGATAAATTTCCCTATTTTGAGGTACCAGAATTTTCATTAAGAGATCTCGATGCTGTTATTATTTCACATTCTCACTTAGATCATTGTGGTCTTGTCCCATTTCTTTATAAATATGGTTACCGCGGTCCTGTGTATTGTACATTACCTACGAGAAATTTAGCAACAATGTTACAATTAGATTTCATTCAAATATGTGAAAAAGAAGGATCACCCCTACCTTATTCTAAGAGAGATGTTAAAACTACCGTTCTCCATACAATTCCCCTCTCTTGGGGCAAAGTGACAGATATTGCTCCGGATATAAAATTAACTCTTCATAATTCTGGTCATATCTTAGGATCTTCAATGGTACATTTACATTTTGGAAAAGGAGACTATAATTTTGTATATACGGGTGATTTTAAGTTTCAAAAAACACGGTTATTAGAAAAAGCAGCTGTAAAATTTCCAAGAGTCGAGAGCTTGCTAATTGAAGCAACATATGGTGGACCCCAAGATCGGATAGCTAGTAGACAAGAATCTGAAAAAGAATTTAAACAAATTCTAAATTCTACACTTAAAAGAGGAGGAAAGGTACTGATTCCAGTTCTCGCTGTAGGGCGCGCTCAAGAATTATTAATCGTCTTAGAAGAATATATAGAAAAGGGATTTATTGATAAAGTTCCTATTTTTATTGATGGTTTGATAAGTGAGGCTACTGCTATTCACACAGCTAATCCAGACTTTCTTAGTAGTGATTTAAGGGAGAAAATTTTGCATCAAGGAAAGAATCCATTTTTAAGTGATTATTTTGAAACGGTTTCTGCTCAAGAAGAAAGACTCGATATAATACAAGGGGGTCCCTGTATTATCTTAGCTACGAGTGGAATGCTTATTGGTGGACCTTCAGTGCAATATCTAAAGGCATTAGCAGAAGACGCAAAGAGTGCACTAGTATTCGTTTCATATCAAGTTTCAGGTACACTTGGGAATAGAATCCAACGAGGATTCAAGGAGTTTAATTACGTGGACCCAAAAGGGAGAACTCAACTGGTAAAAATTAATTTAAAAGTATTTACCCTTGAAGGTTTTAGCGGACATTCTTCCCGTAGCCAAATATCACAATTCTTAAGAAGAATTCAACCAAGACCAAAAACTATCCTTGTTAACCATGGAGAAGCCTCTAAATGCGTGAGTTTATCAACCATGATCCATAAAAAGTTAAGAAAGCAAACTAAAAGTCCATTAAACTTGGAAACAGTACTCCTAAAGTAATTGAACTTGAGTTAATAATAACCAATCAATATTCTATTACAAAAATCTATTCTTATTTAATTTTTAAGAAAAATTTCAAGAGCTTTATAGAAGAATATCGAAGGTTATTTGCAATAATTTTACTAGAATCGCTTTTTTTTTCCTTTTGAATTTTCTTTTAAGAAGAATTAATTTTTTTAAACAGTATTAATTAAATGTTTTAAAAGAGTGTTATGTGGTAATTTTTGAATATCAAAAGCTTCTATAAAAAGTTAAGAAATCAACCAATAACAATATTGAGACGAGTTGCTCAAGTTATTGCTTTTTTATTAGTTAATTATATCATCATTGAAACAATATTTGCTATAAATTTATTAAGCCTTGATAGTTTCATTAAAGTTCTTCCAATATTAAATTCTGCGAAAAATCCCCTTTCTAATGGGGCAGGAATGCTAGAATATATTTTCTTCTTTATCACAGAAGGTGTTATTCCATTATTTCTCATCGCTGTCTTAATAATGGTTCTATTATTTACAAATCGAATATTTTGTGGGTGGATTTGTCCGATCGGTGCATTTCAAGATGCCTGTGCTGCCATTCCAACCAAAAAAAAGAGTATAAAACCCAGCAGACATAATTCATTATTAAAAATTAAGTATGTATTTGTGATTTTAATTGTTATCCTCATAATTCCTTTAGGAGTTACGATATTATCAAACAATGACTTTTATTTGGATTATAAAGCAAATTTAGGAGACCTTGGAGAAAATCCAATGGGGTATTTCTCTTTGTCTGAGTTTATTTTTGTATTTTTCCCCAGTCTCCTTGGAGATATGTTCTCAACTGGGAGTATTCAGCCTTTATTCTCCAATTTTATAGTATTTTTCATCTTTTTCTTCTATATAGCATTAATTATTTTATCAGTATGGTATCCACGAGTGTATTGCAGATACATTTGCCCATTCGGAGCAGTAGCTTCAGCGGTAGGAGAATATTCATTTTTGAAGCTATCGAGAAATCCGGTAAAATGTGTAGGGCGGACAGAATGTGGTATATGTGAAAGAGTTTGTCCAAAGCAAGTTAGAATGTTGGATGAACCTTTTGAATTTTTTACTGGTAAAGGAGAATGTAACTTTTGCTTGAAATGTAAAGAATTATGTCCATATGATGCTATTAATATAAAATTCGGGTAATATTAATAGTTATAGACCAAATTTTTAGCTAGACCTCGAAATTGAATATCTTAGGTATAATGAATCTAATTATTTGATAAAGAAAACCTTTATTTTTATCATTCTACTCTTATATTAAGTAAAATTCTTAAAGGCATTAGTAAAGTAATGGGAAAGAAAACTTCTGAGCAATTACAGGCAAGGATGAAACGGGATGTTAATGTTGGGATCCACGGGATCTTAGATGCAGAAGCCACAAGATATGATGAAGGAGAGACTGAAGATATTAGACCCCCTTTTTTTAGAGATGTTGATCGGATAGTTCATTCTAAAGCTTTTAGTAGATACATTGATAAAAGTCAAGTGTTTTTTGATATAAATAATGCCAATATTACACATAGATCATTACATGTTACCTTGGTTTCGAGAGTAAGTAGACAGATCGGTCGAGTGTTAAGATTAAACACGGATTTAATAGAAGCAATAGCTTTAGGTCATGATGTTGGACATCCCCCGTTTGGGCACTTAGGTGAAGAAATATTAAACGATATTAGTATGAATTATGGAATGGGTTCATTTAGTCATAATGCCCAAGGTATTAGATGGCTTTCTTATCTTGAAAAGAGATTTCCTGAACAACCTGCGCAAGGGCTTAATTTGACTCTTCAAGTCTTGGATGGTATCTTATGTCATGATGGTGAAGTTAATGAGCAAAAATTAAAACCAATTAAGCGAAATGGAAAAACATGGGATATACATTTTGAGGAGTACGATGATTGTTTTAGTGAAAGTAAAATAAATAGAATCCCTATGTCTTATGAAGGCATTGCTGTAAGATTTGCTGATACTATTAGTTATATTGGAAGAGATATAGAAGATGCAATTTTGCTCAAACTTATTACTCGAAAATATATACCAAAAAATTGCAGACAGGTACTTGGAGATACAAATGCTAAAATAATAAACACTCTCATAACAGATTTGCTGAACTACAGCCTTGATAATGATGTAATTGGATATTCAGATGACATTTTCAATGCATTAAAAGATCTAAAAGCATTTAATTATGAAAATATATATACCCGTAGAGATTTATTTAAAAAAAATTCGACTGATAAAACCTTTGTAGACCACTTAAAGCAAAAGTTTAAACTAATTTTTGAGTCATGCTTGAAGGATCTAGAAGAGGATAATTATGACTCACTCATTTTTCGAGACCATATTGAATATATTGATGACCAAGATTATAGTTCTTATTTTCTACCCCTCAAAAATAGTGATAAACTAACCTTAATCGTTAGAGATTACATCGCTGGTATGTCTGATAAATATTTTAACGAGATATTTGAAAAATCTCAGAAAAAATCAAAATAAATTGACTCTTCTATTCTGAACTCTTAACTATAGATATTATACTAATATCACATATTTATTTAATTTAAAAAGGGTGGATTACACCTAGGAGGAATAATTGTTAAAAAGTACAACAGTTTACGGGTTTTTTTTTCAGTCACGGGGTTTAAAAATAAGTTTTTGAAACTGATACCTTTTTGAGTCCTCCAGATAAAGAATGTGTAATCCACAAAATTAATATCGATCTTAATAAATAAATTTATCCTATTTGACAATAATTAAAAAGTAAGAAATTGTGTATTTTTGGCTGGCTTTCTCCTTTTATTTATCAAGATTTAATCAAATAGCAAAAATTTTTTAGAAGAAATAGATTATTAATCTTAAAATATGAATATTACAGCCCAGTGGTGTAGAATTGAGCAAACATCTTGCTCAATAGTATAATGGTCAAGCATCGGGGGCCCTGAACCCCTGGACCACGGTTCGAATCCGTGCTGGGCTATCTTTCTTCTAACCAGTTCGTTTTATAATATGATATCCAAATTTAGTTTTGATAGGTTGAGAAATTCCACCGAATTTTAATTTAGTACAAGCATTCCAGAACTCAGGGACCATATCTCCCTTCGAAAATTCACCTAAACTTCCGCCTTTTTTTCTACTTGGACACGTTGAGAATTCTTGAGCTAACCTTTGAAAGTTCTCTCCACCGCCTAAATCTTCATATATTTCTTGAGCTTTGCTAAACTTATCAACCAAAATATGACTTGCCTTAATTTTTCCACCACGTATAGGATCTCCTTTTTTACTAGACCCACTTGCAGACGGGGTTCCTTGTTTTTGAAATTCTTTTCCATACTTGTTTTTTCCCATATCATTATCAATATATACTTATGTTTTAAATAGATAATCCATTACAGTATTTCAGTTATTTTTAAAAGAGTAGTGACACTTAGTTTATTATTAAATACCTGAAATTTTTGAGTTCTTCAATACTATTTATTTCAACAACCAGTTTTTGGAAATCTTGAAGTTTTCCCTCAAATATCATAAATATTACTATACTATGATCAACAAAATTTTGATTCTTGCTTACAATTTGATCTTTATATCCACTTTCTATTCTGTTTATTTTTTTCTGAAAATTTGAATCATTGGGTGCGACAAGAATCATATTACCAATAATATTCTTTGGAATTGGAGTTGAATCGCTGATATCATCAATACTTGAAAGATCTACTGTGGACATTAGCCTTAGCAGTGCATCCCTTATCAGCTTCGATTTATTTTCATATTGATTTCTCGAGACTAACTTGTTTATAAATTTTTTAAGACTTTCATTGATGCTTATCGATATAATAGGAATTTAGAACACCGTTTTTGTTGTATTCTTATATTAATAATAGTAATCAATTCAAAACATTTAAACTTTTATTGGAAATAATTTTATAATTTTATAGACCGGGCAATGACTGATTTAAAGTTCTCCACATCATTAACGAGTTTATCTGCGTTTTCTTCAGAGATTTTCTCATCTTTCCCGTATTTATTTAGTTCTGTAAGCCAAAACTCTATCCTTCCGAGAACCGCTTCATTATTATCCCCAATAACTTTCCTAACTCGCACGAAAGTATCATGTAATTTATTTCTTATATTTTGAGCTTTCCATCGAAGCATACAATAATCAGAAATTTCGGCTAGATTTTGGGTGATTGCCATAACATCAATGGTCTTCTCACGTTCTTCAGATTTAATCTTTCTTATAATATTGATCTCTTCAAACAATAGCTCAATGACCTTTGCTAAGAATCCTGTCAATTGACCAGCCTCCCCGCACCAGACCCTAACCTCTAATGATTGGTTTACCTCGGAGACATAAATTCTCGTAATAATTCTGCCCCCACCGACCTTTGCTTCTGAACAATGCCAACTTTCTGCCTCATATTTACCCTTGGCATCTTTTCCTTCATGTGACATTACTGTACTTACTTCAAAACGCTTTAATGTTCGAACAGCGGCCCTATAAGCTAGTCTAGGGTCTAAATCCGCAACCAAAAATGCACGGGCATCGTTCGGTAAATCTTGAATCGAAAGTTGCACATCTTCAATTGTAGATAAACATGATACAACTAGGGGACACTTTATTTGAACTTCTTTTTTTTGGATATGGATAGTATTTTTTTCACCTGAAGCAGTTTTGTAAATCACATCACCCCCAATTGAAGATATTCCACATTCTTTTGGTTCTAAGTAGAAATCGACACCTCTAGAATTTTTCGCTTCAATAACAGGGATGTTAATTAGAGGATTTTTTATATTATAACTTGAAGGAGCATCTAAAATAACTTTTACTGAATTAATTGCCATATCACTATTATTACGGACAACGATCTTCATGTGTAACTGTCCACCGATGAAATCATATTCACGGACCACCTCAACCTTACCCTTGCTTGAGGGCTGAGTCGTTTTTGGTTTAGTGCTGGGGCTTTCCCCCATTGGTACCGAATAAGCGACAAAAGTTCTTTTCGACATGTCAATATACCCATCAATATCACCTCGTGCTATAATTTGTGCTAAATTTTCCTCAATACTTGATTCGGTAACTCCGAGCCTGTTTGAAAGTTCTCTTAAAGGCATAGTTCTATAAGCTCTTGCGAGATCTTTTATTTTTGTTTCTAAATGCTTAAACGTCATGAATTCTCTTCTTTGTGTGAAAATACCGTTAACTTTGCCCGTCTTAATTAATTCATGAAGACTTTTTCTTGCAAGTTCTACAGCTATTTTTAGTTTTGTAGCAAGTTTATTCAACTCAAATAATCCTGTTTCTTTAGCGTAAGCTTTAATTTCTTTATATATCTGACTAGCGGTAATCACTTCGTTACCTCTATCTGCAAAATAACTGTTGACCGCTTTTGCTCTCATTAAATTAACACAAAACGATTTTACAAGTTCTTTTGGGAGATTAAATTCACTTGCAAGGATTTTTAATGTAACTCTCCCATCCTTCTTAATTTTAGTGATTAAAGTATCTATGACGTACTTTTGAGTATAGTAAAAGTTTTTATCTTGTGAAAAGGAACCTTTGATTTGGAATTGGTTAATTAATTTATAAATAACATTTCGTGCAATTTCACTACTCATATCCAACATTACGGATAAATCTTCGACTTTGATGATACCTTCATCATTAAATTTGGATAAGATTTTTTCCCGCATTTCAGGAGATATATAGTAGAACATCTGATTCTTCTGATCAATTATTCCATAGATTCTTTCTTCTTCTATATACTTATTAATGAATTTAATCATCTGATCTGCTGTAATATTAAAAGATTCCATTATTGTGGAAAAATTTGTGAGAGTAGCTCTTTTTAACAAATCCAAAAAACAATTTGGACATATTTCTTTGCCTATAATGTGTTTTAATTTTTTACTACATAAGACTAATCTATTCCCTTTAATTAGATTATATCTTAATGCTTCTCTTGCTAGTTTTTCCTTTGAAGGGAAGAACAATCCAGGTGTTTTTAAATAAGAATTCCATGATTCAGGACACTGAAGATTAGTACATTCTAAATAATATTGCCCTGAAGATAATCTTTCTAATCTTAAAAGAGATTTACAAACAGGACATGAACTGTCTTCAACAATAGTACATTTAAAATTCCTTTCAGCTGCTTTAGCCTTTGAATAAACAATATTATGTTTTTTACACTCGTGAATTTCGGTTGTGGCAATATGATTAATGCAAAAGCTAGATTTACATTTTTCACAAGTGTGATCGATTTTCTGGTTCTCACAGTATAAGCATTTCATTATTTTAAATCCTTTTGCATTATTAAAAGCTATATAAATATAAAGCAATTTCAGCTTAAAATATTTATAGAGTCCAATTTTATTATTACTACTTTTTAAAGAATACTCGAGCAATATTTAATTTTTTTGTTATAACTACTACCAGAATTATTTAAAAAGGGACTTTTGGAAAAACAGGAATTCCTAGAAAAGATAAAATCATAACTGTGGCATTGAATATTACGATAATAAGGATCATGATAATTAAAATACCTCGTTGTTGAGTTTTTTTAGTTTTTATTATTTGAGATGTACCATGTTTAGCTAAGGCAAGAGGGAAAAGTCCTATAAATGTCCCAACAGAAAAATAAAATACTGTGAAGAGTCCATCAATAAATCCAAGCCCTCCTTGTAATGACCATTGTAAGCACCAAGTGTATATAAGCAACTCAAATATACAGGGTGCAAATCCTGCTAAAATGCCAAAAAGATACGGTGTTTTTTTTTTTTCCCAATCGAATTTATGGATCTCCTCCTTAGGCTTAGAGTGAGGCATATATCCCTTTCTTATTATAAAAAACAATAAAATAAATCCTGCAAACATAGAAGTAACTGCCCCAAAAAAATTAATTGAAAATGGCTCTTCTGGGATAATTCCTGGAAAAAAATATTGAGGAATAAAACTTATGGTAATGGTCACAGTTGCAATTAACATATTTGAAGTTATTAATCCTAATCCATAAAGTACCAAAATAAAAATACTTTTTTGCGGTGTTTTTGATATTCCAAAAGACCAGAAAAAGAAAATTGCTTTATCTTCACAAGGAATTAAAGTATGGAGGATTCCTAGAGTAAAAGCCGGGACGAAAACTAACAATAACGGTTGTAAATAAAACTGTAACATTTTTATATGATTGTAATCAATTTAATTCTGTAACTTTTTCGAATGTTAATTTTTGGTCTTCTTTTATTATATTTTAACCATCCTATTTAGAATTTTTGATTATTGAAAATGGTAAAGAACGTTCATAGAAGGCTTTTCCAATTATAACACCTTTAACTCCAATAGATTCCAAGATCTCTACATCTTTAATATTTCTCACCCCGCCTGCAACATAGATTGAGGTTTTCTTGATGGCTTTAATCATCTTTTCTATATTTTCAAAATCAGGACCAGATAAAGTTCCATCTGCTTCAATCGACGAAAATAAAATAAATTTAACTCCTAATTCTTCCAGCTCTCTTCCAAAGGAAAATGGGTTTTTATTTGAAAGTTCAGTCCATCCTTGAATGGCAACCTTTTCTTTTCGGTAATCGATTGCAGTGATCAGTTTATCAGGGCCAATTATTTCCAATAATTCTTTTAAACCTTCTGGATTTTTAATAGCAAATGTCCCTATGATAATACGATCGGCACCTAATTCAATTAATTTTAACGCAGATTCGATGCTTCTAATCCCTCCTCCTATTTGAATCTTTATTTTATTAGATGTTTTCTTAATCATCCTTTGAAGTAAGTTTTTATTGACATCTGATCCCCAGGCACCATCGAGATCAATAAAATGTAGCCTCTCCGCACCATGACTAACCCAAAAATCTAACGCTTCAAGAGGATCCTCAAAATATATTGTTTCTGTTCCTTTCTTCCCTTTGTATAATCGAACACATTTTCCATTACTAATATCTATAGCTGGAATTATTTCCATTTTCTAATTGAACTCATCATTGTTATTTTTTAAATTTAAATGTTTAATTAACCCATAAAAAATAAGTAAGAGGAAAATTGTACTGGCAAAATTAAAAGGGAATATATTCATACTCATAAAATATAATCCCATGAATGCTAAATCAAGAAAGCTTAAAAAGAAAAAACTAGGTTTAATGAATTTTTTAGTAATTTCAGATTTTCGAGGTAAGTTAAATAAAACTATTAATAATAAAGGGATTAAATTCAGTAAATGATGATCCCAAGAATCATAATAGCAAAGTAGCATAATTAGTATTCCAAAACTGTAACCGTAAATTATTGAATGTTTAGTATTTTTTCTTGTTATGAATGATATAAATCCAATAATTGCAATCATAATTAGAATAATCAAAAACAATGGCAGTTGAATTGATAAGACTTGACCTTCAGTAAGTCCTATAAAATAAAATAAGTTAATAATCAGTTTAGTTATACTAAATGAATGATTAATCTGAGAAGGTTCCGAACTTGTAAAATTTGTAGCTATAAATCCTTGTAATAATCGAGGAAATATAATAAACATAATGAGATTGAGGAAAAGAGGAAATATTACTCCAGCTAATCGGGTAACACTCCTGATTATATTAAATTTGAATTTTTTATTTTTTAAATCAAATTGTATTACGAATAAGAAGGGAATCATAAAAATAGCTATAGGTTTAATCACAATGCTTAATCCTAGAATGATACTTGCTGTCAATTGCCATTTTAAATCAGAGTATTTTAGGAATATAAACAGTGATACTAGAATTAGCAGGGTTACATATAAATTAACTTGTCCTAAAATATAATTAAATATCTGTGGTAAACTGATCATATATAAACAAATGTATAGAACAACCCTATTATCATCCGTTTCATGATCACTTCCCTTTACTAAATTAATAATCTTAAAAAGAAATATACATATTAGAATGTTCAACATCAGATTAATTAAATTGAAAATTATAAATCCAAGATCAAACCCCATAAGGTAAAAGGGAACAAAATATAAGGCAGATAAGGGAAAGTATCTAAAAGGCCAGTTATAGGATTCAGTATAAAGTTCATTAATGTTTCTAAGTACTACTTCTCCTACATTATAATAAACAAGGAAATCATTCTGTTCCCTATAAAGAAAAAGCGTTAAAATGATTGAAATCACAAAATATCCCCCATGAATTAGTACCGTATACCTAAATATACTGTACCCCCATAGAATCTTAATCCTATCTTTTAATTTTGCTAGGTTTTTTTTTATTATCATTTTTTATTCGACAGGGGACGATATGTATTTTTTTTTTTAATTATATAAAATGCTATACCAATAGAAAAAACAACTGCTAATCCTATCAATGAGGGTATTACATAAAAGGGTAAAAAATCTAAAGCAATATCAAGAATGACTGTGTTATCTTTACCATAAAGCTTATACGAATTTAATATCCCGCGATCGTTATATATTGCAATAATCTTAATATCTATATTTGGATAACTGGGATAAATAGTATCCTTAAGAACCTCTACATTTAATGTTGGCAACACTCTATTATCAACATCATACCAATCATTTAATATTTCACTTAAACCACCCAAGTATTCTCCTACTGGAATAGGAAGTAGAAATGGGACAAGTGAAGTATATTTTAAGAACTTATAATTTGTTGAATAATTATTTGGGCTAACAAGCATAGTAATTTGTGAACTATTGTCTTTAATACCCCAGTCACCACTTAAGGTCCAGTACCAAATGTCATATTCAATGCTAATGATAGTGGTATTTATCTCCGTAGAATTTATTTTCCATTTCATGCTCGCCCCCACACTTAAACTCGTGAATATTCCCGAAATATCCCATTCTGGTCCAAAAATATTATCCATTTCAGTTTTATAGCAAACTTTACACTTCCACACTAAGCTTTCATTTTGAGTAATTCCAATCCCATAATTCACAGCAGATACAATTGATAAATTCCCGCTTGTTAATATGAAAACGAGTAAAAGACCAATTAAGAATTCTTTTCTCTTCAATGTATTAGTCCTCCTTTAAATGATGTATATTTTTTTTAACCAAATATTTATAAATTGCATAAAAGGAAACTAATAGAAAGAATGTGGCTTCAAGATTAAATGGAAATAAAGGATAGACTAGGTACCAAATACCCACAAAAGCAAGATCGAAAAAGCTAAAGAATATCAAACTTAGTTTTATAGATCTTGCTCTCTCTGAAGATCTGGGAAAATTAAACAAAATTATTATTAAAATTGGGATTAAATTTAGAAGATGGTGATCCCAAGAATCATAATATGAAAGAAGCATAATGATTATCCCTAATGCAAAGCCGTAAATTATAGAATTACTATTGGTCCTTCTTAATATATAAATGATGAAACCTATCCCACCGATTAAAAAGATGACTCCGATTAATATATAGAGCTGATTAAAAGGAATGTTAAAAAAATAACAGAAATTGATAATCAGTTTGGAGATACTGAAAGAAAAGTTTAAAGCAACCGGATTACTCCCTGTAAAATTTGTTTCTAAAAATCCCTGCCATAATAAGGGATACATGAAAAAAAGGATAAAATTTAATGACACAGGTAAAATCACACCTATTAATCTTACCACGCTTGTAGAGAAGTCAAGATTGAATTTCTTTGTTTCTAAGTCAAATTTTAGGATGATCAGAAATGGAATAAGAAAGATTGCTGTAGGTTTAACTATAATGCTTATCCCTAGGATTATACTTCCTATGAATTGCCATTTAACTTCTTCATATTTAATAAAAATATAAAGAGATACTAAAATAAATAGAGTAATATACGAGTTAATCTGCCCATACACATAATTTAATATGTGAGTTAAGCCCATTAAATAAACACATATATAAATTATTACTCTTTTATCATCCTTTTCATGATCCTTGGATCTAACAACCATAATAATCTTATAGAGCATTACTGAAATCAGGATGTTAAGCAGAACATTAAAGATGTTGAAAACTACAAATGCTAATTCAAAACTTAAAATTGAGAATGGGATAAAAAATAGTGCTGATAAAGGAAAATATCTGAAATCCCATAAATAATAAGCTTGATTATACAGGTTCTCTATATCATTGAGAAATATATCCCCAACTTGATAAAATATCAAAAAATCATTTTTTTCCTTGTAAAATAGGAAGAATAAAATTATTGAAAGAAAGAAGTAAAAACCGTGAAGGATTACAGCATATCGAAATATTTTTTGATCCCATAGATGTTTTACTCGATTTTGAAGTCTTGATCCAATATTCATGGGATAAGTAGCAAATTTTATTTTAATTTTAAATTCTTTAATTAAATTACTTAATTAAATCTTTTAATAATTAGATATTGAGAAATAAATTATGGTATTAAATTCTAAAATCCCAGAAAAAATAACTTTTGGAATCATTGTAGGAAATCGGGATGTGTTCCCTGATCATTTAGCAAAAGAAGGAAGGCTTGAAATTATAAAAGTTATGGAAAGTATGGGTTATAATTATATTATATTAAGTGAAGATGATACTAAATTTGGGACGGTAGAAACTTATCAAGATGCTAAAAAATGTGCTTTACTGTTTAAAACAAATAGGGAAAAAATAGATGGTATAATAGTTATTCTCCCTAATTTTGGTGATGAAAAGGGCGTAGCAAACACACTAAAACTTGCAGATCTCAATGTTCCTGTGTTAATTCAAGCTTCATCTGATGAACTTGATAAGATGGATCGTTCAAATCGAAGAGATGCATTTTGTGGCAAAATTTCAGTCACAAGTGTATTGTATCAATACGGAATACCATTTACACTTACTAAATTTCATACTTGCTCAATAAAATCAGACATTTTTATGAAAGATCTTGAACGATTTGAAAAAATATGCAAAATTGTGAATAAACTTAAAAGTGTTAGATTAGGGCAAATTGGCACTAGACCTAACGCGTTTGAAACCGTAAGGTACAGCGAAAAAATATTGGAATTCAACGGTATAAGTAT
>JAGXNR010000150.1 GCA_019894875.1 Promethearchaeota archaeon
GTTCTCATTTTCGGCCCAAGCTTTTGTCACTGTTATTGAGGCATTCTTCCCCTTACCATTTATGAGTAACTTCTTTATTATTATCGCAATAATTTCTATTCTTTTTACTGCAATTGTAGTGTTTCGATCCCAAAAATTAGCATTAAGAACTTTAGTTTCCTTAACCATTGTATTATTGATTATTTTTGGTATTTTTATTCTATCAGGCTTAATAATAGCCCCTATTACTAACGCCCCAAATTATGATGTAGCATTTTTATCTTCTACTACTAATTTCTTTAGCGTTATTCTCATGTTTTCCCTCTTATTTATTTTCTTTACAGGGATTACATCTAACCTAGCTTATCTAAATGCAGATTTAAAAAATCCTTCAAAAAATATACCCAAAACCAATATTTTTGCAATTCTTATAACCCTTTTTATATACATATCAATAACTATTGTTGTAATGATAAATATTGGAAATAACCCGACAGGTTTAGGTGATTCTCCTATTTTATTAGCTTTAATTCTGAATAATATACTAGGGTTTCCAGGATACTTATTGATGGGTATTGCTGCAACAATTTCGACTTTTATTGCAATGAATTCTGCTTTAGGATCAGCTGTGAGTGTAATGTATGCTTTAGCGAGGGATCGTTATGTATCGAAAAAATTGTTGAAAGTAAACAAGAAAACGCAAGTACCTACGTTAGTTTTGATACTTACAACGGGAATTGCTATATTTTTCACTATTGGTGCAATAATTTTTGCAAACATTGGATTTACTGCGAATATTACAACTTTTATATATTTATTTGGATTAGCTTTTGTAAATTTTGCAGCTGTAAGCCTTAGATATAAGAGAAAAGAATTGGATAGACCGTTTAAAGCCCCATTTTTTCCTTATTTGCCCATACTTGTCGGTTCAAGTTGCTTAATTTTAGCTTTTGCTTTGAATCCTAATCCTAATGCTGTAATTTTAGGAGTAATTATTTTCGTTATAGGGATAACATATTATTTATTGACAATTGCCGATCGGCATTCAATAGTGTTTACTATAGCAGGCTTAAAAACTATTGCTATTATTCTTGTTGGAGTTTTTATATGGATTTTAAATAATCTAGGCACAATAAATTCTCCCATCCAAGGATTTACAACTACTTTTTCTCTTGGGTTAATGCGTATCTTAATAGTTATCTGTTTATTTACAATTGGTACTATTTTTCTCGATGTTATACCTCTTAAAGAACTTGTTTATTTCTTTATAAAAAAGGTGTCAAAAAAAGAGGTTGCAATAGATATTGGGGTTGGTAGAATAATAGAACTAAAAAAATCCAAGCTAAAATTAATATATAACGTTAATAGAATAATCGGATTTATTCAAATAGCATCATCTTTGTTTGCTTTTTCCTTGATTGCCTTAATTACCTTTGATATTATTTCAATTGACAATATCATATTCGGGAGTATAATTATACCTGAAAAAACAGGAGAATTCCTTTTTGTTTCCTTGTTAATCTTTTTTGGAACTATCTTAATTTTTAGTGGTCCACTGAGTTTATATATAAATCGAGAAACAAAATCACTAGGAATTTAGCTTCATTCCGGTTTAGGAAAATGCCATTCCCAGAAATTAACCTCCATATTCATTCAACTTTTTCAGATGGGAAAAATACCATTAGACAAATAGTTGAAAGTGCTTTAAATGTAAATTTAGATTATATAGCCATAACTGATCATTTTACAAATTCTTGGAAGAATTGGGTCACCAAGCTAGAAAATACTGATACAATAGAAGAATATTTAGGAGAAATTACCCTTTGTCAAGATTACCTCAGAGAATATAAGAAAAATTTGATAGTTTTTAAAGGTCTTGAAGTTGATTTAGGTAGTTCTTTACGATTCATAAGAGCGCATATTCAAGCATCTAAATTCGATTTAATTTTATTTGAATATCTGCAAGATGTTGATACAATAGCATTTGTAAAAAATATAATTAATTTTTGGAAAAGGACTATACGTAATATAGATGAACTACCAATTATTGGATTAGCCCATTTTGATCCATCTTATTTTATTCATGGTAATCTTGATATATTAATTTCTTTTCTCAAAGATTATTCTATTTATTTTGAGTTTAATTCCAGTTATCCTAGTTACTATTCTCGTCAAAATGAAATATTTTTTGAAAAATTAAGAGAAAATAATATTCCTGTAGCAATAGGTTGTGATTCTCATAGTGTCTCTAGCTTAAATAATATTGAAGAACCTCTAGAAATGATAAAATATTACAATTTAGAAAATAATTTACAATATCTTATAAGCATTTTAGAAAATAGGTGTTAACATCGATTTTGACTATAATATTTCAAAAAAAACATAAAAGCTTTTTCAAACACAATATCTATTATGATCTCATTTCTTTCTATGGGATCTTTAACCATTTCTTTGATCATTCTTTTACCGATGCTGAAAATTTCTTTTACCGCATTTAAACCTTTCCCAATAGGCATTTTTGGGATTTCTGCAATTGATATGTTATTCTTTATTTGCCATTCTCTTAATGCGTTCCATGCAGTAGCTTTCATTGGCAATTCTGGTATGTTAATAAACTCGCAGATGATATTAGAGATACCTCTAATTAGTTTTAATTGCCTGTTTGTAACTTCAACATTAATATAATGTTCTTCACTACTTTTTAACGCTTCTTCATCAAATTGTACTGTGTATGTGAAAATAAACCTCAACCTTTTACTTTCTAGTTATATTATTAGACAATTTCTATTTAAACTTTAATTAAAGTAAAATCTAAATTCAAAGAATTTGATTGGTTAAATAACATGTTTTTATCAATGCCTCTTTCAGATTAAAGTATATAAATTACAACAGTTTTTTACTTCAAATATTAACAAACTATAATGAATAATTTCAATAGATATTCACCAGTTTTCAAAAATCTTTTTAAATTCTCTTTTTTTACTGTATTTTATGGATTTAGAAGAAAAAATTGATCTAGCGAGTAAATGGATAACAGAGTCAGAACGACTAGTTGTATTTACTGGAGCGGGATGTTCCACAGGTAGCGGTATACCTGATTTTCGGGGACCTGATGGCCTATGGACAAGAAGAGATAAAGGATTACCCCCTCCAAAATCAAAGGTTGCGTGGGATCAGGCTAAACCGAATGCTAATCATTATGCAATTGCAGAATTGTTGGAAATGGGAAAATTAGATTATGTTATTTCCCAAAATATTGATGGGTTACATGCAAAATCAGGAATCCCTTTTGAGATAATGAGTGAACTTCATGGTAATCAATTTTTTATGAAATGTTTGTCATGTAATAAAAAAATGTTATTTGAAGAAGCAGGATGGGATAAAGAGAAGTGGGGGCGTGGAATGAGACAATCCCCAGTTAAAGATGATCAACCAAAATGTCCACATTGCGAGGGAAGATTAATAAACAGCATTGTTGATTTTGGAGATCCTTTGCCTTATGATGAACTTCAAGAAGCTATAGAGCGTTCTCAGAATTCTGATGTTTTTTTTGTAATTGGTTCATCTTTAGTGGTTTCACCAGCAGCTAATATGCCAGGAATCGCAAAACAAAATGGAGCAAAGTTGATTATTATTAATAAGGGTGATACACCTTATGATAGGGTGACAGATATAAGATTTGATAACTTAATTGAAGAAGTACTCCCTCCTATTATGGAAAAAGTAAGAAACGCTGTAAAAGAAAAATAAATATTTCTTTTATTCTTTTATTAAACTCTAATTTTAATCACTTTAAACTATATAGTAATTATCTTTTTATAATCAGATTTTTTATCATTATATTATGCACTCTGAAGATTTAGAGGAAAAAATTCTTCAAGCCGCTATTTGGATAGCTGAATCAGAACGATTAGTTGTATTCACCGGAGCGGGATGTTCCACAGGAAGTGGATTACCAGACTTCCGTGGACCTGATGGATTATGGACAAGGAGAGATAAAGGGTTACCCCCTCCAAAATCAAAACTCCCATGGGATCAGGTTAAACCTAATGCTAATCATTATGCTATAGTGGAATTAATGGAAATGGAAAAGTTAGATTATCTCATTTCTCAAAACGTAGATGGATTACATGCCAAATCTGGAATCCCCTTTGAAAAACTTGCAGAATTGCATGGAAATATGTATTTTATGAAATGTTTAGAATGTAATAAGAAATTAACCTTTGAAGATGCGGGTTGGGATAAGAAAAAATTCGGCTCTGGATATAGAACCCAAGGAGTTCGAGAAAATCAACCAAAATGTCCTAAATGTAGTGGAAGATTAATATCAAGTATTGTTAATTTTGGAGATCCATTACCATACGATGAACTTCAAGAATCTATAGAACGTTCTCAGAATTCTGATGTTTTTTTTGTAATTGGTTCATCTTTAGTTGTCACACCCGCAGCAGATATGCCAGGTATTGCAAAAAAAAATGGAGCAAAGTTGATTATCATCAATAAAGGGGATACACCTTATGATAATGCAGCAGATATAAAATTTGATAATAAGATTGAGGAAGTTCTTCCACATATAATGGAAAAAGTAAAAAAATTGATAAATAAAAATCAATAATTAAATACCCAGTTTTAATTTTATTACGAATATAATGAGGTATTTTTAATGAGTACTATTGACGAACATCAGATTAAAAAGATAAAAGAGTTTATTTTTAAAAATGGAAGACTTCTTGAAAGAAGATTATTTTCTTACTTTTTTGAAAACGGAAATAAAGAGGACGTTATTAATGCTTTAGTGGCATATCAGAATTTGGATGGTGGTTTTGGTAACGGGATTGAACCAGATATATTGTGTCCAGACAGTACTGCCATTGGTGCTGAAACTGCAATGTATTATCTTGATCTCTTGGAATACATAGATAATGAAATCACAGATAAATTATTCAACTGGATTATTAAAGAGCAGAATGAAGAAGGTTATATTAACCATCCTCCTAAAAATATGAAAAATTATCCATTTCAAAAATGGTGGAGCGGCCCTGATGAACTAAGAATATTTGCGTTATCAGGCTTTCTTAAGAAGTGGGGATTAAAAGGCACTACTTTTTTTAAAAAAGTAAGAGATTTTTATTCAAAGAGTTCTATTTCTAAGGAATTTCCTTTTTATGAGTATCCTTATTTTATCTATCTGAAATATTTGGGAGAAAACAAGGAGGAAAAAAAGATGCTACAACAAATTATCAACCAATTCCCAAGTTTTTTTGAAAAACATATAGAATATTATCCATTATTTGGTCGACATTGGTATCATGCTCTCGATATTTTGAATAAAGAAGTTATCGAAAATGAAGCAGATAAGTGGTATAATGGTCTTCAAGACGATGGTGGGCTTAAAATATTCTATCAGGACTTTCCTTGGTGGAGGCCAATATGGACTTTAGATGGCTTAATGCTATTAAAGAAATCAGGTATGATTTAATTCTAACTTATAATTAATTATATTTTAATTTAGCAAATATATCTTTATTTCGGTCGAATTCTTTTAGAATTTTTCTTCCCTCTTTATTTTTTAAGGATAGGCTGATTTCGCTTTGTCTTAATATAATAGATATTGATAACAAAGATTTTAAAATTAGAAGGAAAACTTTTAGAATTAGGATTTTTAACAATAAAATATTTGTAAATTCAAATTAAAACTTTATTAATTCAATTTAAAGATTTAGAAAAGAAGGAAGGAGATTTAACATTTAATATCATATTCACATGTATTATCACCCTTTTGAACACACATTTTGTCTGTTTAACCTCACCAGTGTTTATATCCCGCATTCTTAATGTTCCTAAATAAATACTTTCAATTCAATAAAAAATACTTTTTATAAACCAATTAATCAATGGAATTTTCAGATTTCCTAAAATTATCAATAATCAACCAATAATAATTATCTTAATACAAAAAATATAAATAATCAACCAATAATAATTATCTTGACACAAAGATTTTCAATTTACATAAAAAAATGATTAGATCATGACTAAAAATTTTCAATTTACATAAAAAAAATGATTAGATCATGACTAAAAATTTTCAATTTACATAAAAAAAATTGATTAGAATATGATTAAAAATAAACTTTTGATTAGTGT
>JAGXNR010000151.1 GCA_019894875.1 Promethearchaeota archaeon
GTGTTGTTGAGATTGGAAGACCTAAAGCGCTAGCTAAGATTAACCAAATAGCAGTTGAGATTAAGATCGTTAACACTACAGCATTCTGGCTAATCCCAGTAGCAGTATAATCTATTGAGAGTATATCCCCCCCTACTGATTTAGCTACTCCTTCTCCTAAAAAAACAGCACCTAAGATCGCGAAAATTGCTGCCAGAATGAGTATTTGTTTCATCTTAAGTATGCGAGATCCGTATAAAGGGGCCATGGTTTCATCGTTGGCACCAATAGCTATTGCTATCACGACAGATATTATTAAAAATATCGCTATAATTAATGCTGGATCCATTTTACTCTCTTCTCCTTTTAGATGACATGATTGATTTCTATTTACTCGGATATTTTACGATTAAACTTCTTAGAAAATCACTAATTTCTTCTGCTTTTTGAATCATATCAAAAATTTTAATACATATTTTTGATGTGAGGTAGACTTGAAGGGATCTTGCTTTTGCTTTCTGATATATCACATCTAATATGCAATACTTAGCTTCACGAGCATCTCTTTTAAGTTTCTCAATTGTAAATGATATTTCATAAGCCTTTTTAAAGTCAGTCTCCATCAAAGTTATCATTTCAACAAGAAGTTCTACGGTTTGGTCATACAAATTATTGAGTGTTTGCATATCTTCTTTTATATCATCATAAAACTCAAAAGGATAAACCTTTAACCCGCGAGCCAACTCCTCTGAGTCATCAGACACATTATCTATATATTTGATCAACCTATAACGATCTTCAACTAGGAAGGGAAGAGCTCTTCTATCTTGATAAAGGATATTAATATACTCTTCTTTTGCTTCATCTGCACTGTGCTCGCATTCAATTACTTCATCTAATTTAGCTTCATTCATTTTTCCGTTAATAAGATCATTTATAGATTTGTGAAGTAAATCCGAACCTCTCAAAACCTCAGAATTGAATTTTTCTGCAGCCTCAAGCAATCTCTTTTTCTTATCCTGTCTTAATTTCATCTTAAAACATCAACTATTCGTAATTTTAATTAAAATTTTTTCTTCAATTGAATTAATTTTATAATCATCACTTATTCTTTATTTCTTAAAAAAAATTGTATTTTTTCTTTAGTCATAAAGGGAATCAAATTAAAATGGAAAGACTATTTTATTTATATATAATTTAATTTTTGGGAGAATTATGCCGTTTCTAAAGGTAAAACTGGAAGATATAATATTTGATCCAAAAGTACAAACTTACTGTGTAAGTTCCTCTTTTAAATGCCCTAGTTATGGACATTCATGGGCATGCCCTCCTGAAGCTCCATATATGGAAGCAAGAGTTGCACAATTTAAAGAGTTTTACTTAATTTACTATCAACTTGATCTAGCTGAGTATATCAAAAATGAAAAAGTAAAAAATCCCAATAAGAGTGAAAATGATATAAAAAATATGCTTTATTCTAGCGCTTTTTCACGTAATAAATTAGAAAGTGAAATTCTTGATTTTATTGATAAGTATTCGAAATCATACGAAGAAAAGTTAGTTTTATGGGATGGATATTGTAAGATTTGTTTTAATGAACTAGATAATGGATGCACATACGATTCTGGTAAACCCTGTCGATATCCTGAAAAAAGAAAGTATTCTATGGAAGCTGTTGGGATTGATGTAACAAAAACAGTTTCACAATTAAATCTTGGTATTCAATGGCCCCCAACAAATTTTTTATATCGGTTTGGATTAATATGTTTCCGTTAATTAAATACTACCAAAAAAACCAGTAAAAAATGGACCCCAATTTCTTTTAATAAAGTTTACACCTTTTTTTATTTAAGTAAAAATGAATATTAACTTTAAAAGTATGACTGATATGGGTATATTAACAACAGTTTGGGATAGAATATGGAGTGATCCAATTGGGTGGTTTCTAGAATTCCCTTTGTTTGGTCAAGTTTTAATAATTATTGGATTAATAGCTCTTACGATAGCAGCTCTTGTTTTAGTCTATTATATTCTTAAAGGGGTTGCCTACCTTCTATATTACTTATTCAAAGGTTTATATCTTCTCTTTAAAGCCATTTTCACCGGGATCTATAAATTATTTGAAGAATTATATTATACAATATCAGGCAAACCAAGGAAAAAAGCTCAGAAGATAACGCTGCCCCCAAGTGAACCAATAATCTCACCAGAAAATATTCCAAAATCCCAAGAAGTAACAGATGTAAAAATTCCCTATTATTGTACCGAATGTGGACAAAAAATAACTGATTCAATGAACACTCTCTTGAGTTCAAGGGGTGTTGCCTTTTGTTTTTATTGTGGTAAAGAATTTAAATTGAAAAAGACGGAGTATTCCGAGATTTAAAATTTACTTAAGTTAAAAAAGAAATAAAAGGTAAGTAATTAAAAGATATTATTATCTAAAACTATAGTTTCCGTTCTATCTGGACCAATTGAAAGAAATGCAATATCTGTTTGTAATTCCTCTTTAATTGCTTGAACGTATTTTTTGATTGTTTCAGGTAGTGCATCATATCCTTTTTGAGCAATTGCCAACCATTCCTCTCTAGTTCTAGACTCCCAACCCCGAAAAGATTTGTATATAGGTTTACATTTATCAACTAATTCAGATTGAATAGGCCAACTTTTGAGAACCCTGCCGTTTAATTCATAACCAGTACATATTTTTATAGGATCAATACCCTCCAAAGCATCCAAGAGTGTAATGATAATCTTATCCACACCATTAACCATTATACCATACTTAATATTAAAAAGATCCAGCCACCCAACTCTTCTTGGTCTTCCAGTAACCGTTCCGTATTCACCACCTTGTTCTCTAATCTGTTCTGCAGTTTCATTAAATAATTCTGTAGGGAAGTTACCCTCACCTACTCTTGAGGTGTAAGCTTTAATTATTCCTATTATTTTGTTTATTTTTTTAGGAGGGATTCCTGTTCCTGCTGAAATCCCCAAGGCATTTGAGTTTGAGGAGGTACCGAAAGGATAATAACCATGATCTATTCCAAGTAAATTACCTTGAGCCGCTTCAAAAACTACTTTTTTTCCAGAATCTATTACATTGTTTAAGTAGTAAGCTGTATCAATCACATAAGGTTTCAACTGTTCCCCATAGGATTTATATTCTTCAAAAATTGAGTTAATATCAGTATCCCAGCTTGGATCATAAATATTAATTAATTGTTTCTTGATATTATATAATTGTTCTAATTTTGGTCTCATTATATCAGGATTAATCAAATCAAAAATTCTAAGACCCCAACGAGCGACTTTATCAGAATAAGCAGGTCCAATACCTCTTTTGGTAGTACCTGCACTAAATTTTCCTTTTGAGGCTTCTTCTAAACCATCCAAAATATTATGGAATGGAAATATTACATGTGCAGTCGAGCTTAATTTTAAATTAATATTTTTGTTTAATTTTTTTAAAGTATTAATTTCCTCAAGTAAAACTTTAGGATCGACAACACAACCATTCGCTATCACACATTCCTTTTCTAATGGTGCACCGCTTGGCATTATTTTCAATTTATATTTTATGCCGTTTGCTTTAATCGTATGTCCTGCATTATTTCCTCCATTATATCTCACAACAATATCTGCTCTTTGAGCAAAATAATCTGTAAATTTACCTTTGCCTTCATCGCCCCACGACAAACCAAAAATAGCTAAAGTGTTACTCATCTTTCATTTTCCACTTATTATTTTAAAAATTTATTCAGTTGATCTATTCCAAAAAAGATTATAATAAACCGTTTAAATAATTTTTGGTTAGAAAGAACGGAAATAAAATAGATACATAATGATTTTTATATTTGAATTTTCTTTAGAAATATAACCTTGTTATAATAATGATTTAATAAATAATCACACTCTTTTAAAGAGATCTTTCTTTAAAAATCCTAGAAAAATGCAGAAAAGAACCCTCTTATTCGATACGAATCATAATGAAATGTTAAATATCGAGGATAGCGATTTTTCTAATTTCCTTGCTCTATTGAATCAAATAGATGTAAACGTGAGAAAGAATGAAAATGAGCAGCTTAATTTAGAAATTCTAAAAGAGATAGATCTCCTTGTTATTGGTAATCCTATTGATGATTTCTTTTCTAGTATCGAAGTTAAATTAGTAGTAGATTTTGTAAGATCAGGAGGAGGATTACTATTAATGAGTGAATATGGCTCTGATTTCCTACAAAAAACTAACTTAAACGATATTGCGGGAAAATTTGGTATCAATTTTGAAAAAAATCTTGTTAAAGAAGTTAATAAAGCTAATCAGAACTATATTAGTACGCTACACATCTCTGATTTTTTAAAACATCAAATTACCAAACATATTAGAGAAATTAAAATTGGAGGTTCTTGCTCTCTATATTTAAGTAAGGAAGCCAAACCATTATTACAAACTAGTCAAAATTCTTGGTCAGAAATCTTTAATAGCTCTACGGAACAGTGGATAAAAGAAGATGAGGAAAGAGAGCAAACTATAGGTGCCTTTGCAGAATTTGGGAAGGGGAAAGTAGTGGCTCTAGGTGATATTGACATATTCACCTCTGATTCTAATTTTGGTTTGAATTCATTAGATAACCAAAAATTTATACAGAATATTATAAACTGGTTAATCGAACCAGTTAAAGAATCTAAAATTACTTCTTTTATTCTTAATCAACTAGGAGATCTTCAATTTGAAATAAGAGAATCAAATAAAATACTTAATAACATAATAGAAACAATGACAATATTAGAGAAAAGGATAAGCTATTTAGAAGAAAATTCTCGAGTGCTTTCTCATTCAATCAATCTAGATCATGATGGAGAGAGGGAATCATTACAAGAAGAATAATCTTATCAATCAATTGGATTATTCTTTATTATAATTAAATATTAAAAACTTAAATTTTTATAATATTCAATTTCTACTTAATTATATTTAGGAGTAATTGTAAAAATGCCACTAAAAACACCAGAAGAATATCTTGAGTCTATTAAAAAATCAGTCAATTTGTATATGTTTGGTAAAAAGATAGAAGAATTTTGGGATCATCCTATCATCAGACCCTCAATAAACACTGTAATGAAAATATATGAATTAGCACAATTGGATGAATTTAAAGATATAATGACAACCACATCTCATTTAACAGGTGAGAAAATAAATAGATTTACACACATCCATCAATCTGTGGATGACTTAATTAAAAAGGTGCAGATGCAACGATTATTAGGACAACATACTGCTTGCTGCTTTCAAAGATGTGTAGGTTTTGATGCTGCCAATGCACTTTATAGCGTTACTTATGAGATGGATAAAAAGAATGGGTCTGATTATCATGATCGATTTAAGAACTATTGGATAGAGGTACAAAATCAAGATTTAATGGTCGATGGTGCTATGACAGACACGAAAGGAGATCGTAGTAAAAGACCTAGTCAACAAGCTGATCCTGACGCATACTTACATATTATAGATGAAGATGATCATGGAATCACAGTTCGTGGAGCAAAGGTTCATCAAACTGGTTTTTTAAATTCCCATAGAGTTATTGTTATGCCCACATTAGCTTTAAGACCAGGTGAAGAGGAATATGCTGTAAGTTTCGGAATGGATGCTAATACAAAGGGTATAACCCTTGTGTACGGAAGACAAGCATGTGACACTCGTAAGTTAGAAGAAGGAAAATTAGATATTGGTAATTATAAATATGGAGGGCAAGAGATTTTTGTCATCTTCGACAATGTTTTTGTACCGAGAGAAAATATTTTCATGAAAGGAGAAATTGAATTCTCAGGTGAATTAGTTAACCGCTTTGGTGGATTTCATCGTCAATCTTATGGAGGATGTAAAGTTGGTGTTGGAGACGTACTTATTGGAGCGGCTGCGTTAATTTCAGAATACAACGGGACTGATAGGGCTTCTCATATTAGAGATAAACTTGTTGAGATGGTGCACCTGAATGAAACTCTTTATAGTTGTGGGATTGCATGTAGTTCTTTAGGTTTTCAGAGAGAAGCAGGAAATTATGAAATGGATATGCTCTTAGCTAATGTATGTAAACAAAATGTGACAAG
>JAGXNR010000152.1 GCA_019894875.1 Promethearchaeota archaeon
TAATTTTTGTATTTGGGTAACCTCAGTTGGGATTTTTAACAAATAAAAACAGTGTGGGCATCTTGCTGTTCCTGATCTTTTTACAACATGATCTTTTTGAGAATCTGCCCATGCTGCTAAGCAATGTATATGAAACGGAGTAGTACAATTGGGACAATAACGACCTGTTACAAAAAAATTTACTTTAGTATATGGATTTATATCAGAAAAGCAAATTGAGCATTTTTTATAATCACCTTCTCCTCTCATTTGCTTTACTTGTTGTTCTTGATCATTTGTTAGATCTTGAACTCTTAATAAATCTGCTGCAATTTTTCTGAGAAATGCTGGATTTTCACTTATCTTTTCTTTACTTGAACCATATCTTTTATAATTATCATCAGCAATTTCTAACGTTGATCTTGTTAAACTCTCAGAATCATTAGTGTAAAAATATCTACCACCACTTATATCACTTAACTTTTTTAAAATGTTTGTTTGCCCTATATCCCCTACTAAAATGGTATCTATTTTTATATTTAACCCTTGCGCTAACCTAGCCATTTTTATAGGATCTACCGCAGTTTTCATGATTTTACCATCAGAGATTAAGAGAATCCTCGGGGGTTTCGCACCAATTTTACGTAATTCTGCAATAACAGTTTTGACTGCTAAGGCTAAACCGTCACCCAAAGCAGAATACCCCCCACACACTAATGAATCTAGCGCATCATTAAGAAGAGTGATATAGCTTGAAGTTGTAAAATCTATAACTTTCTCTGCTGTGCCAGAAAATTTAATAACCGCAAATGTACTTAAACTATCAACATCAAAACGTTTGTAAATTAATTCTTTGACTGCTTTTATACAGCTAACTAATCGATTAGGTATAAAGTCCTTTCTATACATCGATCTTGAAGTATCCAAACAAACTACTATATTTTCAGGAACTCTTTGCTCAGCCATTTTAGTCAAGCATTTTTGACGATTTATTTTAGGAAAATTAACTAGGACGCTTTACTAATTAATCTATTTTTTAAATAGTAACAAATTATTAGTCTTACAACTTTAATAATAATAATAAAATTTAATAGTATCTTATTTAACTATTAAAATTAATAAGAAAAGTACAAAGATAAATCTAAACAAATCTGATGCGAAATGTCAGATCATAATAGTAAAAGTGGTGCATTAAAAGACTTCTTTAAAAGGAATGTTCTTATTAATGAGATTGAAGAGGTTTTGAGATTTAAACCAGATACATTAATAGGAGTGGATAAAGTCAGTTCTGAACAATTAGTTGCTAACGGTATAGCTTCTATTGGAGATTTAGCAAATCTATCTGTTGCAAATCTTCCGGAAATAAGAAATATACTCCCCTCAATGTTACAAAAATGGGTAAAAATAACTCAAGTAATTCAAAAAAATGTTAAAGAACAACTGAAAAGACATAAAAAGATTTTACTTACAGGGCTTGATAACGGTGGGAAAACATCGATTTTAGCGGTAGTTCAAGATAAATTCTCAATTATTAAATCTCTTTTACCCACAAGAGGTGTAAAAAGAGAAAAGCTAGATTTTTTTGGATTTCCGATAATTTCATGGGATTTAGGAGGCCAGGTTCAATACAGAGAGAAGCTTTATTTCAATCGGCCAGAATTATTTTTTACTGAAGCAGATATTATCCTCTACGTTGTGGATTCACAAGATCCCGACAGATTTCCAGAGGCTACTAATTATTTTAGAGAAGTTTTGAAGATTTTAGTAGAATTAAAGGAAAATCCAGCTATTCTAGTCATTCTAAGTAAAAGTGATCAAGACATCCGTAAATCGCTCCAATGGCAGCAGAACGTATCTAGTGTAAAGAATAAATTTAATAATGTTGCCCAAGAATTTGAACAATTTAACCTTGATTTCTGCGACACAACAGTATTCCAACGAGAGACAATAATGCAAATGTTTAGTATAGCTTTAAAGAAAGTTTCTGATACTTCGGAAATAGTAGAAAATATTTTAGAAGATTTCTCTCAACAAGTAGAAGGAAAAGCTGCAAGTCTTGTATCTATGGATGGTTTAATATTTGGAAGTTACACAAATACTGACACCGATGAGATGCTCGTGAATAATACAGCATTACTACTACAAACCTTATCAAACTTCTATAACTCCATCGGATTGATTCGAGAAAATTCAATAAGTCTTGAATTACCTCTGAATGGGTTTACAATCCGAGGTGAAAAATTATTTGAATATTCTGATCTTCACATCCCTGTATACTTATGGGGTCTAGTTGCAAACCCTGATAAGTTAGAAGGAAAATTAGATTATTTCAAAGAACAATTACTCCCCTTAATTAATCTTTTCCTTTAAATTAATTTTTCGAAGAAAAATATATCATCTTTTTCTTGTTTTTTATCAAATTGTTTCAGATAAATTTTGTTGGAGAAGATACACATTTACATAATTTCCCGACACTAGTTTGACTTCAATATTATTTTGTTTAAGATAATCCTCGGGATTAATAAAATCTATTTCATATCCATACTTTTTATAGTCTTCTTCTATTTGTTTCTTAGTCCACTCAATTATAATAATTATTCCTCTTGGTTTGAGAACCCTTATACATTCATTAAGTACAAGTTTTCTATCTTGAATATGTTGGAGAGAATCATACAAAAAAATCCCCTCAAAAGACTCATCATCAAAGGGTAAATCTTGAGCATCAAAATATTGAAAATGTATCTTATCTAACACCCCCAGTGATTTTGCAGATTCTTTCCAATTACCCCAGACACTAAAATCATGATTTTCATGATGGTGCTTATGAGATTCGTCATGGTGATGCTGATGTTTGTGAGTCTGATTATTTTGTTCAGGATTCACTTCGGGTTCACCTGTTAGTACATTGAATCCATTCAAGGCTAGTAAACAGGACATCGCTCCAATACCCGTTCCAATGTCTAAAATCTTACTATCTAAATTTAAATGAAGTTTCTTAATATTTTCATACATAAATTCAGCATCATTGGCAAATTCACCGAAAATCTGCTTATATTTTTGTAAATTCAAAACTATTCAACTCCTTGATATATTAATTGTATATTCCAGGATCTACTATTTGAACTAAAGCTGAGCAAAAATCTATAATTTCTTATGAGCGGCTAGTAAATACTCATTACATTTTTCCAACATTTGAATTGCTTTATCTAAATTTTCAGCTACTTCTCCTAATCCTTTTTCTTTCGCTACATCTCTCCATTTTAAGTAACTCTCTTTATGAGAATTATTATGATCAGCCCAGTGCTCACAATATTTTGATAACTTAAGAATTTCTTTATCTTGTTTATTCAATATTTCTCACTTTTTAAATTCATATCAAACCCAATTTATAGTATTTTATCTATCACATTAATCTTTGGTTTATCGATTTAAATATATTTAAATAACCGAAGCTCATTAATGAATTACTTACTCATATAGAGAATTGAAGTTAAATGCAAGAAATAGAAGATTATGAGACTGAAGCAAAAGCTCGTATGAAATGGATTACCTATAAAGGAAAATAAATTCTTATTGATGATTATTCCAATATTATGCCTGAACAGTTTGCGCCTTTAATTGAGCAAATCACAAATCTTACTTTTCAGTCTGGGAAAAAAGACATTTTACTGATTGTAGATGTGACAGGTGCCTATGCAAATAAAGAAGCTGTTTCCGCATTTGTGGAATCTGGGAAGAAATCAGAAGTGCTTTTAAACAAGACTGCTGTTGTTGGTATAACCGGAGTGAAAAAAATATTTTTAAATATCATTAATAAACTTACCAGTTTAAGTGTAAAACCTCTATCCTCAATGGAAGAAGCCAAGGAATGGTTGCTAAAACAATCAGAACAATAGTTTAGAATCTATCCTTAAACTAAAAAAAAGAAAATAGTGGAATTATATTCTTATTTTTCAATATTATTGTCCTTTTAATTCTTCTGCTTTTCTTTTGGCTTTTACTTGAGCGATCTCATTATACAAATCCGTTTCCGTCATCGGTGGTACATGATGCTTATCTTTTTTATTAAGTTTGATCGCTTCTGAAGGGCAAACATAAATACAATTACCACATCCAATACAACGATTACGAATTACTTTAGAAACATCATCTTCTGTTGAAATTGCGTTCATTTGGCAGCGTTCTATACATTTTTCGCATCCCGTACATAGATCTGGATCAATTTCAGCATAGTAATTAGTCGTAACAAAGTCTGCTGGATTCGGTAGCTGACTTAAGCCAGTCAAACCGCCACAACAGCAAGTACAACATGAACATACGAAATCAATCATTTTGACGTTTCCTGGTCGGAAAATTAAACCTTCCTCCTCATTCTTTTTTAAGGTTTCAAGAGCTTCCTGCCTAGTAATTTCGCGCCCCCAACCCAAGTCGATATATGTTTGAGCCATATCGCCAAATCCCATACATGATTCTAATCGCGAAGTAGCATGGCAAGGTTCTCCCATGATTTCACGTTCTTGACGGCATATACAGTTAATTATTGCAAAAGGTTCCTCAGCATTCTCGAAGAGTCCTTTAATATTATCATAATTAGCTATCCCGATTTCATGGTCAACTTCTAACCCAATTGGAATCGTACGCATTTGAGGAATAGGATTTTTCCCAGATTCCATCCCCCATGCTTCTTGGATATATTGTTGAAAAGTTTCAAGAAATTCTTTTGTTAGTTTATTTACTTGATATTCATAGATTCCCACAATTAGTAGAGCTAATCCGTAATACTTCGTATTTTTTTCTTTTCTCCCAAATATAGCTCCTTTTTTAAGCATGCTATCTAGATGAGTTTCTAATTCTTCTTTTGAGTATCCCATTGACTTCAAACGATCGTAAATATTATCCAATGATTCTGTAGGTTTCCACGCAAATTTTAACTTCGCTGCGATTTTAGCCTCTTCAGGTGTAAAAAGATATTTAAGTAAACGTATCTCCACTCCCGATTTTGTAGGAGGAAAACCAATTGGCATCTCATCAAGGGCTTGTTGTAATTGCCTATATACATCTGCTTCAGATGTGCTATCTTTTAAATTTTGAACAGTCATTTTTAATCACAATTTATGAATATAAAATTAGGTAAATCAAATGTGATTTAGTTCTTATTGAAACAGATTACATATTATTTAAAGTTGTTCGTGAAATTCTTCTTCAAATCTCATTCTATAAGAAGAAAAAAACTAAAAATAAATTAACTAAAATTAAAGAAAGAAAAAAGAAAGAAAAAAAAGATTTATGTTCTACATAATCTCTTTAAAAGAGTAGGATCTACGATTTCTGTTGGTTCCCAACCTTTTTCTTTGAGGAATTCCTGTATCTCAGTTTTCATGCTAATAGGAATATCCGCTTCTAATCGAATGAATTTCTCTAGATCGTTTGGGAATTGAACTCCTTTATATTTTCGTTCTAAGTCAATCCAGTGAGAAAGTTTTATCATTCGTCCCTTTGAGTTATCTGCTGGTCGAAGTGCAAGTTTAGCAACTAAGCAAATCGCTTGTTCAATACTCTCAGCCGGAGTTAAAAGATGTTCTGGTCCAGGGCTAACTACATGTCCTTCAGTGCCATCACGTGCATTATAGACTTTCCATGACTCGTCATCATCAGATCTACCAAGATACATACGACGATACTCAGCACCATGAGGTCCTATTACTGCTGGAATACCCATGCCATTAGCCATGCTTGCTATACTTGCTGCTTTTTGAGAATATGCTCCCCAAGCTACACCTACGGCCCCAACTCGATTCAGAATATAATCTGCAATCTCTTCAAAATTACCCCGCAATGGTCTTCGAGCGAAAATATTTGCTACTTTCGCCGCTGCTCCTGTAATCCATGCATTTGACACACATGAACCTACATTAACTAAACAACCACGATCAAAATCACCAGGGAACCGTTCGTAAAGAGTTTTACCCTCTTCGTCTTTGACTAATCCAATGTCCATCGCTGCGCAGCCAGACACGGCCACGATATAATTTCTTATTAAAAATTCTTCTGCCAGTTTATATAATTCCTGGATATCTTTACTGTAG
>JAGXNR010000153.1 GCA_019894875.1 Promethearchaeota archaeon
TGTGTCTGGCGCTATAACCAGCTAAGCCACACCGGCGTTTAGTATTGAAGCCTCGGGCGGGAATTTCCGAGCGGAACAAATGTTCTGTCTCTTTTGAACCCGCGACCTCTGCCTTACCAAGGCAGTGCTTTTGGTCGATATCATTAAATATAATTTAATATACCAGCTAAGCCACCGAGGCTTTAAATATATTATCTAATAAACGAAGTAATTATTGCTAAATTAAAAATTTTTTTACACCTATCTTATTTCAAAGTGTTACCAAGTTCCCCATTATTTTAATTCTAAATAAAAAAAAGATAAAATAATTTAATATATTGATTTATTACAGCAAACTGGTAAGTAAAGCCCCTAGAACAATATAGAATTGAGCTAAGATATAAGTCGTTAAGATGATCAATCTTGCGTTCTTAAATTCTCCATCCCATTTATTTACTGCTATTGACGCATCAGAAAAAATAAATGACAGAGAACCGATAAAGATCAATACAAATGGTAACCCTAGAAGTCTTGCATCAGCGAACCGCAATACTGCAGATATATGCATTAAAAGAATTGCTCCCATATATATTAAAACCGGGATCTTCATATCTTCTGTTTTATTAATAAACCTTGGAACTGTAAAAGCAAGTATTAGAAGTGCAGGTATTATTAGGAGTAATCCCCATAAATTGAATGCAGCGTAATCCGTGATTGATAAGAAGAACGATATTATATAAAAAATTTGGTTTATTAAAAAAGAACCCATCCCCGGTAAAAACCACTTATCTTCATCTTTAAGCATTAAAAAGATGTCTCCGCCCATTCCACCAATTAATGCCACCACTATTAACCAATCTACTCGAGCTATCGAAGCTGCTTCGATAACTCCAAAAATATAAAACAAGATCAACAGTGGCATTAGAATTGGTTTAGTAATATAGATAATCTTAGTGTTTTCTTTGAATTCGCCAAATATTTCGATTATAGCAACAATAAAAAAAATTACTAAAAATATGTATTCAATCATAATTTTTCATCAAAGAGATGCAAATAGTAATGATCTTTTACTAATTAAGAGAGGTTTAAATAATTTTACTATATTTATTTACAGATTTGTGATTCTACCTTACCTAAGACAAAACATTATCTCTTAATCTTCAATGAGAAATTTTAAAAATACCTTTTCTTTTAATGTTATAATTAAACTACCTGTAATTATAGTAATTTTTTATAACCTTTATCTCATACTTTTTCTTATTCTATTATATCTACTGAAAAGAATTGAGCTTTCAAAATTCTCTTTTTCTCTATAAAGACTTAAAAAAGATAAAGAACTATCAAGATTTACTAAAAATTATGAGGTGATAAGATTTGCCTTGGATAAAAGTGGGCGATATTAACATGTACTATCGAATTCAAGGGGAGGGATATCCGCTTGTATTAATAATGGGAGTGGGTGCGACCCTTGACTGGTGGACTCCATTTTCCATACTTGAGCAATTTTCTAAACATTTCAAAGTCATTACATTTGATAATAGAGATGCGGGAAGAACTGATGCTCCTGAACCTGATTTCGACATAGAGATGATGGTAGAAGATACAAAAGGATTAATGGACGCTCTCAATGTAGATCAAGCCCATGTTCTAGGCGCTTCCACAGGAGCGGATATCGCAGAAGTAATGGCTGTAAAGTATCCTGACAAAATAAATAAGTTAGTGCTTTGCTGTGCTGACGCTGGAAATGCCACCTTGTTCCCAATGCCATCCGAAACTATGGCACTTGGGATGAAATGGATACAAGAGAAGAATAAAGCGGGTAAGGATAGAAAAACAGAGTATGAGCTTGCGAAATTGTTCTTGCCGATACTCTTTACCCAGTCTTTCATTGATAATAATCCAGATAAAATAGAAACGATAGTTAATATTTTACTTATTGCACCAATGGGTGGAAAAGAACTCATGAAACAAATGAGTGCTAGTTTAAAGTTTGATATTATTGATAGTTTGCCGCAAATCAAAAAACCAACACTAATAATGCATGGTAAAGAGGATCTAATGGTTCCTTATAAAAATGCAGAATATTTAGCCGAACACATACCTGGAGCAGAGCTAGTATCCTACGATAAAGGAGGCCACTTGTTTCCTTATCAGGAACCTGAAGATGTTATAAATAAAGTGATTGAGTTCCTAAAAAAATAATAAGTCTAAAAATATGTTTTTTTAAAGACTTGATTTGGGAAAAATACGAAAATTATTCTAAATCAATTATTAGTATATTGGACCGATTAATGAATTTTTAATTTTTACTGTTATTACAGTCGTTTTATATTTAAAAATTCATCAGTTTGTTACTAATTTAAAAGAGGATTTTGTATGAAATTTGGAGCGCAATTAGCTAATTATTCTACTACATGGGAAGACACGCTCTCGACAATTAAGGTAATTGAATCGGGTCCGTGGCATAGTTTATGGTTTTCAGATCATTTTTTAATCCCATTACCCGGAGCTAATCTAGATCATCTACCCGCTCTGGAAAGTTGGTCAATGATTACCGCAACTGCTGTAGTCACCAATCGTTTACGATTAGGTATACTCGTTACTGGAAATACTTACCGAAATCCCGCGTTACTTGCTAAGATGGCGGCTACAGTGGATCAGATCTCTAATGGTCGACTTATACTTGGTATAGGTGCGGGGTGGTACAAGCGAGAACATGAAGCATTCGGCTGGGAGTTTCCAGATGTCCGCGAAAGATGTGATCGATTAGAAGAAGCAGTTGAATTGATCAAGAAATTATTTACTGCGGAAGGCTCTGTCGATTATAATGGTCGTTATTACAAACTGGATAAAGCACATTTTGCACCAGCTTGTATACAGAAACCACACGTTCCAATTATGGTTGGAGGAAATGGAGAGAAACGAACTTTACGTACGCTCGCCAAATTTGGTGATATATGTAATATTGATTTTAATAATCCTGGCTCTCCAGAATTATTTAAACATAAACTGGAAGTACTTGAGTGTCATTGTGAAGAGATTGGCCGTGATCCCGCTGAAATCGAGAAAACAATGCTGATCCCCTTACGACTTGAAAGCGATGAGAAAAAGGCAGCCCAAATTCGTAAGGCTCGTGGTGAATGGGTATTGTATGGTACAGCTTCATTCATAATAGATCGTATTCAACAGTATATAGATGCCGGTGTTGAAGAAATCATGTTCGGGAGTATACCAATGAAACCTGAATTGTTCGAGCAGATAAATGAAGAGATATTATCCGCTTTCAACAAATAATCTTAATTTTTTTTTATTTAAGTAATTAATATAGAACTACGGATAATGAAATCTAATAAAAAAAAAATGGATTTAAACTAATTTTGACTATTCCCCCAGACGTTTCATCTTATAGCTTTCATTAATATTTGATTTGCTTTGTCTTTTATTTTCAATATTTTTTCCGAAGAGATTGATTCTTCCATATGATTCAAAGTTATACTCAGGGTTCCCCCATGAGTAACCACACCTAAGATTAATTCCGTGTAGGGTGAACAAGAGGGCATCAAAATCAGATTCTTCAAGGTCAAATTTCCATACTTTTCTGGAAAGCCAGTTTTACCAAGGTTTGTCATTAATTGGGCCATTGCAAATCCTTTTGAAAGTTTTTTCTTGACCATTTTATTTACTATATTCTTTTTTTCCTTGATAAATGCTTGAATTTTATCATAGCTTTGTGAAGAAGTCGGAATTAAGTGACCGAAAGCAGCGAAGATTTGAGCATTATATAAGGTTGGGCTTAATAAAAAGGCATTTAGAGTGCCTACTAACGCTTGTTTTCTTGCTTCACTAGGTGTTGCTTTATTATAAAACTTTTTAGCCGCCTTCCAAAATGTTTCTTTATCAGAATATTTAAACTTTAGCTGCAATCCTCCTGCGAAAAAGCCAAATTGTTCTGCTACAGGATTTTTTAAGAGATCTCTTAAATTCACTGCAAACCCAAGATTCTGTAAATATTTTGGAGAATTAGGATTTAGCTGGTTTTGAGCAATGGTAAACGCAATGATCAAAGCTGTGTTCACAGTCACCCCATTTTTACGACAAGCGATAATCAATGCTTCTGTATCATCATTAGAAAGCTCATATAAGTGTGCTTTATATGAATAGTTCTCATAATAAGCTTCATGTAGAGCGTAAAAATCATCATAATCAAAGAGGAATTCGTTTTTTTCCCATTTCTTATTGATTGTTTTGCCTAAGATACGCAATAATAAACTAGGTTTAATGTCAGAGGGAATATTATCGTTGTTAACCAATGGCGCGGGAGGTAGAAAAACAAGCTCTTTGGTTGGGTTCCCAAGATATGTCATGAAATCTCTTGCCAAATAAGCCAAGGACATACCATCACAAATCGTATGCTGACTAAAGATGATTAAATCTGAAACCTCAGGTGAATGTAGTAATATAAACCTAATTAACGGTCCTTGCTCCATTTCAAAGGGGATTTTATGTTGTTGAATAATTTCTTCTCTCCATTGGTCATCAGAAGTACGCTTGACTATTTTTAAGGGAATTTCTAAATTATCATTTGTTGTAAGATAAAGTGCCTTTTCCTTAGCTTGTAAGCGTGTATTAAGTATAGGATGACGTTGCTGCATCTTTTTAATAACTTTTTTTAATTCATCGATGGAAACATTACCAAGGATGGTTGCTATCATTGATATATTTGAATTTGGTGCTTTTGAGTGCACACGTTCTCTTTGATTCAATTTCCTTTTAAGATATTGATTATTCAATTCAATTTGTTCTAATATTTTTATCACCTAAAAATTTACATATGTGTTAAAGTGAGATACTCTCACTTTTAAAGATAGTATTCAAACATAATATTTAAATGTTTTGATAATCTATATTTAAATAAAAGTGAATAATTCACACAATTATGTCATCTCATCGAAAACGTTACGCGAGGGATAAAGAGGAAAGAATTGCCCAGGTCGTAAAAATATCGCAAGAAGTAATTGAAGATGACGGTTATGACAATCTTTCAATGAATCTACTGCATAAACGCACTAATATCCCTATAGGTACACTATATAAGGATTTCCCTGATGGTAAGGAGGATATTTTACTGGAAATAATGAAGAGTTTTAAGGACCAATTTGAAGGAAAATACGAAAAATTTGATGAAGAAAGTATAAAAAATTTTTTCTTTACTTCTTTAGATATTGGACGAAATAGAAGAAAATTCCTCATTGCAGTTCAGCTTGAAACTTTAAAAAATCCAGATAGTTTCATTATGAAAGCAAGAAAATATGCCTCTGATGTGAATGTTGATACCTTTAAGCAAGTTGTAGAATACATCTGTGGACATTCAATCACAAATGAGAAATTTTTGGATATACTTGCTGTTTGGAAGGCTATTGTGCGGCAACACATAATATTTAGAAATCTTCATGGTTCTGATGAAAAATTCATGAATATGATGATTAAAATAATAAGAGGATTAGGCACTTGAAATACAAAACTCACATTGCTCTATCCCCTACTTATGTCGTTTGAAATATTATCTAGATGGTTTCTTTCTAATTGATCAACGAGATATAGAAGAGTTTAATTTGAAGGAAGGAAACAGAGTTAAATTTTATGCAGATTGAATCGACTTACTTCTATAGCATCTCATCTTATAATATTTGATTATATCATCTTTCTAAAAATTAATATTTAAAATTTTTACTTTTTTTTGTATAATTTTCTACCTCCCCGTAGTGCCCTCTCCTAAAAAAGTGAGTACAAAATTATTGTTAGTTTTGAGAAGATATAATAATTGTCATTTACACTATTATAATGACAATTGAAAAAATGAAAATGCAAATGACTGAAAAAATAACTCAAAAAGTCTCATCAAATGGGAGGATTGTAATACCAAAAGAATGGAGAGACAAGTTAGCTATTGATGATAAAAGTGAGGTTGAAATGGAACTAAAGGATGATAAAACAATTTTAATTAAAAAAAAGACACATCCGCTTGAGATAGAAGATAATTTGTTTAAAGGAGTAACTCCGTTTACAGAGGAAGAGTTAGAG
>JAGXNR010000154.1 GCA_019894875.1 Promethearchaeota archaeon
GATGTATATCGGGAGAAAGTGTATTTAGGGAAGCTGAAATTATAACTGATCTTTGTGGAGGTATTCCAGCTACTTTTCCACTTGAAAAAGATTTTATCAATCCTGATACTAAGGATTATCTAAATAAATACATAATGAGAAATCCTAATATTTCACCTGAAAATGCAGCTCAATTCTGGCGGTACATTGGTGATGTTTCCGTTTCTGCGACGTCAGGAGTCTCCCTCTTTGGAAATTATCATGGAGGTGGTTCCCCTGTAATGGAAAGTATCGCAATAACGAGTCAATATGATATCGAATCCAGGAAAGAAATAGTCAAAAGAATTGCTGGAATTAACGATGAATTAAATGAAGAAATGAAAAAAGAGAAAAATGTAATTTTAGAAACAAAACTAGCATAAAAGCTATTTTTTTTTATTAAATAATAATTCTCTAAACAGTCGTCGAAAACCATAGAATTTGAAAACGTTTCTTAAAAGCCTTTGGTACTTTAATTTAGATTTAACAATTTTTTATCTTTTCAAAGAAATTTTTATTGAAATCAGACGCTGAATTTACTTTTCAAATAAAAAAGAAAAAGTTAAATCTAAGCTCTAGAACATACTCCCCCATTTCTTGCCTTCCAATTCCTTCAGTCTCAATCCAATCTTATCATCTTTTACCAGCCAAAATACGACCACCACCCTCAAGTTCTAAGCCTGAATCCTGTAATCCCCTTTCGGCTGCCACACACTCGTGCTATTGAGAGTAGCAGGATATCACTAATCTCAAAAATTTTGGAAACATTATTATATTATAGAATAAAAAATAGAACTGATATTAGCATCATCACTATAATGCATAAACTCATTGACATTATCCAATTTGGAAACTCTCTTTCAGATTCCCCAAAAACTAGAGTTGGTAATATTTTAATTAAAAGATTTTAAATTTTCCACTGTCCTTCTTCATAAATGACTTTTCCATCAGCAATAACTTTTGATCCTGATGGCTTCATATCTTTCAAAATATCCCAATGTATCGCACATTTATTCTTAGAACCAGTCTCTTCTAAACCTGCTCCTAGTGCGCAATGTAATGTTCCTCCAATCTTTTCATCAAATAACATGTTTTTCGTAAATTGAGTTATGCCATAATTAGTACCTATCGCAAATTCTCCCAATTTATCCGCATTTTCAATCGTTAAAATTTCCTGGAGCAGATTTTCACCTTTACTTGCTCTTGCATTAATTATTTTTCCATCTTTAAATTCTAAATAAACATTCTCTATTTCAATCCCTTGGTAGATTCCAGGATATGTAAACCGAATATGTCCATTTACAGAATCTTCGATTGGTCCAGTAAATACTTCGCCATCAGGTAAATTTAACCTACCACAACAGTTTACCCAAATTCTTCCTTTTACAGAAAGAGTTAAATCGGTATCTTCGCCTATAACGTGGATTTTATCAGCACTATTTAGAAATTTACAAATGCCTTCTTGTTGTCTTTCTATATCTAACCATTCTTTAACTGGATCTTCTTTATCTAAAAATAGTGCCTTTTGTACTAATTGAAAATAAGAAAATAAATCCATATTAGCCTCTTGAGCAAATGAATTGCATGGAAATGGTAAGGCAAGATAATTTAATTCCTTTTTGCCAATTCTGTCCATTAAAATCTCCCATACTTCCCGTTGAGCAGGTGATCCTCTCGATTTAGATATTAATTTGGGATCAATTAAACTCAATTTACGGGTATTGTAATCTGCTGCGATCTCAACATAAGAATCAAAATCTTTAAGTGTTTGTTTAACAATCGGATCTACATATACCAATTGCTTTTCAGATGCGTATTTGAAGAATAATTCTTGGGTTCCTTCTATCATCGGATGGAGCATTGGATGCCCCTCGGCCTTAAGAACTTCAGCATATAGAGCTTGAAAAAGCTCTTTTGCAAGAGTAGGTCCTGCAATATAGACTCTATCTCCTTCCTTAACTTTAAGAGAATAGTTTACCGCTAACTTTGCTAATTTTTCATAGAAAGCATTAATCATAGTCTAATTAAATGGTTAATTTGATATAAACTAGTTACAATAATAAATTTGAACCCTGTGATCCCCTTTCGACGGCCACACACTCGTGCTATTGAGAGTAGCAGGCTAAATTCAATCACTCCTTCTATGTTTGAATAAATATTTTGATAATTCATCAAAGAACTCTAAATCTATATCACGTATTTTCCATTTATTTCTTTTTGATCTCATTAATGCTTTTCCATACACTCTCCATAATTTTAATGCGTATTTTCTTGGTAAATATTTGTATCCATCATTCATTTTCATTGAATTCAACCGTACTAATGACAATAAAGAAGTAGTGGTTTTGACTTAAAAATGTTTATCCTCTCATTGAAATTAGACTCTGAATTTACCTTTCCATTAAAAAATAAAAATAAAATCTAAGCTCAAGAACATACTCCCCCCTTCTTTCCTATTACTTCATTCTCAATCCAATCTTCTTGTACCAACCAAAACATGATTTCACAATAGTTATTTATTTCTCAACCTTCCGCTTATGAAGAAGCCAATTAAAAGGATCGAGCCACTTAAATATAAATAGTTAGCTACATTTCCCAACACGGATAATAGAGTAGTCCAATTTGGATATATCGACAATTTGGCATCATAGGAGACAAAGACAAATATGATTAAGTAAGTCGCAGCAACATACATCAGTACAGCCAAGATTAAAGGGTAATTTTGTTTAATTTTTATATTCATTTTCTTAAAGATTCCTATTTTTTATTTAAAATTATCAGACATTTTGTTAAAAATGTTATTCTTTCACAGGAAGTTTCATTGAAATCAGACGTTGAATTTACCTTTCTAATAAAAAAATAAAAAAGTAAAATCTAAGCTCAAGAACATACTCCCCCATCTTTCCTATTACTTACCATCCCAATCTTATCCATTTCTGTACCAATCAAAATACGACCACCACCCTCACGCTCTAAGCCTGAACCCTGTAATCCTCTTTCGACTGCCACACTGTGCTATGATCCCTTTTAAGTATCCTTTTGTAATAAACGCCACTTATCAAAATTAATACGAATATTATATTTACAACCAAATATCCAGGGATTCCAGGATTTGATTCGGGGTAAAAAAATTCGTTAAAATTAATTTCTTCACTAGTTATTGAACCAGACTTTTCAGTTATAAATATCTCAGTACAAGAACCTGTACATGTTGGATATCGATATATATACTCTAAATGGAATTGAAATATTGAATCATTATAGGGTGAAATTATCAAATTCGTTGATGGGACAATCGCAGAACTATTTATTAAATTACCATTTTCAAAAACATCTACTCTTGTTTGGACACTGAAATTTCCATACTGCGTACCGGAGTCGTAAAGATATCTAACAGCTATATCCAGAAAATCATAAAATATTGTAATATCAAAAGTCGCTCTAACCAAACAAGAGTATTGTGAACATATCGCCTGACTACATTCAAAAGTATAAAAGAAGTCTTGTAGTGAGACGGAACTAGTGAAGTTTGTTTGACTACTTACCCTTAAATTATCTGATTTATTAATTATGTTTTTATGATAAGAAACTTGTTCAATTAGATTAACAGCTAGAATTGAACTAAATATTATTGAAATAAGAAGAAAAATGTTTAATCTTTTCATAATAACTCTTAGATTTTTGAATTATTTATACAACATTTTTTTTAAAGTTTATTGAATGAAAAAATTATACTCGTCTCATCCCCATGGTTCAAAATAATATTCCACCTAATATCATGTCCTTGAAATAATTAATTCAAGATAATAATATAAGAAATAGACTTATAATTGAGTATATAGAAGAGTGATATTCTCATCTAAAGAATTTAAATGATAAAATATGGGAAAAATGCAAAAGGATTTATTTGGAAATGTGGTTCCTGAACTCAAAGAGGAAAAAAAAGCACACTTCAAAAAGATTAAAAAGATAATTGAAGATTCGACTGGGATTTCCAAAGAAGAATTACACCATTTATTAGAAGAGAAAAAATATGAGTTAAGAAATCCAATTTCAGACGAAGGAGCATTGTTACAAATAAGCGATTTATTAGAAAGGATTTCTATTTCTTAGAGAGGAGTGATGTCTCGGCTTACCCCAAAGAATCTGTCGAGATTGTAAACTACATCATATTCCTGGATTTCAAATTCGTTGAAAAAATTATAGTAGATACCTTTTATGAGAAGATCTATTTTGTAGCTCAGAATAATGATACAAACCTTTCCATTAAAAAAAGAAAAAAGAAAATCTAAGCTCTAGAACATACTCCTTCCTATTATTTCAATCTCAGCCTTTATCATTTTTGCTATGATAAATAAATTACCACAGTTACTATAACAAGCATGATAAACAAAGGACATATTAACAACCATCTAAATCTGTCATGCCCAATCAAAACTTCTTTTTTTTCAGAACTTAATCGCTCACCACATCTCGGACAGTATACAGGAATGGAATCACGCCACATTATCGGACTGTAAGGACTATGAGTCCGATAAATTCGCTCTCCACAGCTCTCACATTTAGGTCTTAATGATATTTTCCTTCCCAACCTCATCTTATTTTAAGTCTATGTCTCTCAACATTTATATGGATTATTCATAATTAAAGATAAAATAGGATATAAAAATATTCGTCAATTTAGAGTAGAGTTTCACTATTTAATACCTATCCAATAAAAAAGAAAAAAGAAAATCTAAGCTCAAGAACATACTCCCCCATTTCTTGCCTTCCTATTACTTACCATCCCAATCTTATCCATTTCTGTACCAATCAAAATACGACCACCACCCTCACGCTCTAAGCCTGAATCCTGTAATCCTCTTTCGACGGCCACACACTCGTGCTATTGAGAGTAGCGGGCTAAATAGGTCGCCCGAAAGCTCCCTACGTACACCCCTACCTCACCAACCCCGTCTTTTACGGGTGCACTCGTCTCATCTCCGTGGTTCGCGTCACCGCGCCCCACTCTCGTCAGTACCTTATACCAATCATTTATACTATGACTCACGCAGCCTACGAACACTTTCACGACCGCTTTCACGACCGCTTCCATGCCCGCTCTGCGATACAGTTGATCCCAACTTTCACAGGAAAGTCTTCTCAACTAATCAGTATAAACACCCAATATAAAGCCCAACTATTATGAAATAAGATTGGCTGATTATTTTCGGGTCCGACTTCGTGCTTAGATGCTTTCAGCACTTATCCGTTAGCGCGTGGCTGCCCGGCGATACCTTGTCAGATAACCGGTACACTAGAGGCGCCGGCAAAATGTTCCTCTCGTACTGATTTTCCCTTACCCTCAATCAACCTACAAGCCCAGCAGATAGAATCCGACCTGACTCACGTCGGTCTAAACCCAGCTCACGTTCCCTTTTAATGGGCGTACAGCCCCACCCTTGGGAGTTATGCGCACCGCTCCGAAACCGAAACGATTATGTGCGCTCCCAGGATAGGAAGAGCCGACATCGAGGAAGCAAGCCACGAGGTCGATAGGAACTCTTACTCGTGACAACTCTGTTACCCCCGGGGTAATTTTTCTATCACCTCAACCAGCCACACGAGCACAGTTAAGGATCGCTAGACCAGGCGTTAGCCTCAGGATTCCTTGGTAATCAGAATCCAGTCAGGCCAGCTTTTGCTCTTAAACTCTTCAGCGGATTCCTGACCCGCCTGAGCTGACCTTTGGTTTCTCTAGATATCTTTTCTAGAGAGAGCCGCCCCAGCCAAACTGCCCACCTGCGGGTGTCCGACACTTTCGTGCCGTTAGTGATCCCAAGAAAGAAAGCCGGTATTCCAAAGTTGCTCCACCGTAACCGAAATTACGGCATCTACGCTCCCGACTACACTCTGTATCTAGCTCAAGACCACAGCAACAGGCTGCAGTAAAACTCCACGGGGTCTTCTCGTCCCACCAGGTATCTCCGGACCGTTCGCCGGAGTGTAATTT
>JAGXNR010000155.1 GCA_019894875.1 Promethearchaeota archaeon
TCTTAATAATAATGCAACAACATAATTTTCTATACTTATATGATCTGTTCCTACGCCTGAAAAGAATGAAACCACTTTATTGTTCTTTAAGCTAATCGATGCGAAACCTGGTTTCAAACTCTGATATCGATGAGAAGAATACACTTGCGTAAGTAAATTATTTGTGATCTTCAGATTTTCGGGATAGAATCCTTCATTAATTGGTCCAATTTCATTATCCCACCGAATAATTAGTATTCCGACTGGCATGATATAACTCCTCAGTTAATTTTTTTAAGAGATTTAATTTTTAAAATGTAACTTGAGCAATTTTACTTATTTTCTTATTAACTAATTAAAAATAGCATTTATATTATTTTTTATTTATTTGATTTTATTTCTTTTAAATTTGTTATTAAAAAAAAGGAAAGAATCTAAAAGAATTATTTTTTTATGAAAATAATCCCTAAGAGACCACCGAGAGTTATTAAAATGGGATCTAAAAGTAAAAAAGACGTCGACATGGGAATTGGAATGCTAGTTGTAAGTGTAAGTGTTCCAACAATAATAAAATTCCCCGCAATACCAAGAATACCTCCGATCAAAGCTAATATACCACTAATTTTTTTGCCTACCATTATTACAATTCCGCCAATAATGCCTAAGAACGCCCAGAGAAATGTAAGTATAGATCTCAAATAAAAGTAACAATTAATAATAAATGAAAAAAAAATTAGTTAGATTTAAGAACAATTTTGCGTTTTTTGACAATAACTAAGTAAATCACACTGAATCCTAAAAATATCAAGAAGAAATAGCCAAATGGAATTTCTTCTGCAGGTGGTTCTCCAGGTGGCTCATCCACATCAATTACTGTAAAATTGACACTATCGGTGATGAAATTGCCACCAAGATCTGTGAAGTTAGCTATATAAATGTACGATCCTGCGCTAAATCCATCAGGAACATTGTAGAGAATTGTGTTTCCACTAGTCCATATGGATGGACCTGCAACTAATCCCGTTCCTTGCATTTCGATGGTATAAGTATCCGGATTTGCATCAATTACCGTCCAAGAAATGGTCTGCCCGGTATATCCCGCTTCCACAGTGGAATTACTAGGTTTAACAGATATGACCGGATTGATCGTATCTTCAACTGTAAATCTGACGCTATCGGTGATGAAATTGCCATAATCGTCCGTGAAGTTAACCGTATAAAAGTACGATCCTGCACCAAATCCATCTGGGATATTGTAGGTTATTGCGCCTCCACTCGTCCACGCTGTTGGACCTACAACTATTCCAGTTCCTTGCAGTTTGATCGTATATGTGTCTGGATTGCCATCAGTTGCCGTCCAAGAAATGCTCTGCCCGGTATATCCATGTTCTACAGCGAAATCGTTTGGAACATTTGATAATATTGGATCTTCCATATCAATCCTATTTCGGACTTGAATAACTGCCAAACCTGCACCACCACTCGCTGTATAAACATAATCTCCACTCACATAAATACCAAGTGGATATCCGGATGTATTCTCGTAGATGGGTGTTCCCGGATTTGTTGGGTCGGAAATATCGATGATCGCTATTCCGGGGAGCTGATCTCCCAAGAAGGCGAAGTCTCCACTTACATAAATACCCCATGAGTTTCCGGCCGTATCTCTGTAGATAGGAGCTCCTGGATTCGTTGGATCGGAAATATCGATAATAGCTAAGCCTGATTCCCCATTTGCTACATACGCGTAATCTCCGCTCACATAAACATCCATTGCATAATCAGTCGTGTCTGCGTAGACAGGGATTCCTGGATTCGTTGGGTCGGATATGTCAATAATTGCTAAGCCTGATCCAGTATCTGCCACATAAGCGTAATCTCCACTGACGTAAACACCCATTGCATGTCCGGTCGTGTCTCTGTAGACGGGCGTTCCTGGATTTGTTGGGTCGGAAATATCGATGATCGCCAGACCCGAGGCAGCATCCCCCACGTAGGCGTAATCTCCGTCTACGTAAACACCACGTGCAGCTATATTCGTATCTTCGTAGATGGGGGTTCCCGGATTTGTTGGGTCGGAAATATCGATGATCGCTAACCCCACATTCCAACTTGCCAAGTAGGCGTAATCTCCGCTCACATAAATATCTTGTGGATCTCCGGCCGTGTCTTCGTAGACGGGCGTCCCCGGATTTGTCGGATCGGAAATGTTAATGACCGCCAAGCCCGAAACACCATCCGCTACATAAGCGTAATCTCCACTGAGGTAAATACCGTTTGCATGTCCGGTCGTGTCTTCGTAAATGGGTGTTTCTGGATCTATAGGCACGGAAATGGGGATAACCGCTAAACCCGAATAAAAATCTGCTATGTATGCGTAATTTCCACTCAGGTAAATATCCCAAGCGTACGAATTTGTGTCTTCGTAGATGGGGGTTCCGGGATTTGTTGGGTTTGAAATGTCAATAACCGCCAAGCCCGAACTACCATCCACTACATAAGCATGATCTCCACTGAGGTAAACACTTTCTGCGTACCCGGTTGTATCCTCGTAGATAGGGGTTCCTGGGTTCGTTGGATTGGAGATATCTATGATTGCCAGACCCGAGAAACCATCCGCCACATAAGCGTAATCTCCGCTCACATAAACATCTTCTGCTTGTCCATTTGTGTCTTCGTAGATGGGGGTTCCGGGATTTGTTGGGTTTGAAATGTCAATAACCGCCAAACCAGAATATTCATTTGCTACATAAGCGTAATCTCCACTCACATAAATGCCCCTCGCAGTTCCAGTTGTGTCCGCATAAATAGGCAGTTCTGGATTTGTCGGGTCAGAAATATCTATGATTGCCAAACCCGAATCAGTACTTGCTACATAGGCATAATCTCCGCTCACATAAACATCCATTACATAATCGGTCGTGTCTTCGTAGACGGGTGTTCCCGGGTTTGTCGGGTCAGAAATATCAATAACTGCTAAACCCGAAGAACCACTTGCCACATACGCGTAATCTCCACTCACATAAACACCAATTGCATGTCCTGTCGTATTTTCATAAACGGGTGGTCCCGGATTTATCGGGTTGGAAATATTGATAACTGCCAAACCCGAATAAGATGCAGCTACATAAGCGTAATCTCCGCTCACGAAAACTCCAGCGGCCCACCCAATAGTGTATTCGTAATAAACAGAAGATTCATGGGGTAGGCGTGTATCAATAATCTCGTGATGATATTTCTCTTCAATGAGTATTTCGAAATCTCTCTTTTTACATATTAACAAATTTGGAACTACGATAAACATTGAAATAAGTATAATAATCAGTAATAAATTTATTTTTTTGATTTTTTTTGATTTCTGCATTGATTTACACCGCTATCTTGAATTTTTTTAAAGATCTCGTTTAAATATTAAGATACTATTATTTATAAAGAATGTCATCAGTAATTGAAAAAGACAGATATCCGTTGCCCCCGATAGAATGGAAAGAGAATTATAGCGACTCTTTCGAATGTGCTGAATCTAATTTAAAATTTAGTAAAACAGGTTTATACAATTTTGGCAAATCGAACTTAAGGTCGTGAAATCCCGATTTCACGAAGATCTGAAAATTATTAAAAATTAATGAATTAGGAAGATTATGCCAGTAAAAGAGGTGCTTCTTTTAGGTAATAACAAACTAAGAGAAAAATCAATAGAAGTGAATTATTCTGATGAAAACCTTAATGTTCATCTAGAAGACCTCAAAGATACCTTAAATTATTTAATAATGACTAAAAAAGTAGGAAGAGCAATTGCTGCACCCCAGATTGGATGGAAAAAAAGGGTGATCTTCTACAACTTAAAGGAAAAAAGCTTTTACATGATAAACCCGATAATTTTATCTAAAAGCGAAGAAATCTTTGAAGTCTGGGATAGTTGTTTTTGCTTTGAAGTAGAATTTTTTGTACAAATTGAACGATATAAAAAGATTGAAGTGGAGTATTTCGACCAGGAAGCAGTCAAGAAAGTTGAAACCTTTACCGATGATCTTTCTGAATTAATCCAACATGAAATTGATCATCTAAATGGCATTTTAGCTACGGATCATTTAAAAGATCCAGGAAAAATTATAATGAGATCTGAATGGGAAAGGAGGTTTAAATAAAATGGTGAGGATCGGAATTTTGGGAGGGATGTCATATGAATCTACAATAAAATATTATGATCAAATAATGGTAAAGTATTTTGAAAAGAAGCATGATTATGATTATCCTGAAGTAATAATATTCAGTCTAAATTTTCAACGAGTAATAGATCTTGAACATAGTGGGAATAAAAGAGGATACGTCAATTATTTAATTGAAGGAATCAAAGCTCTAGAACAAGCAGGTGCTAGTTTTATTGTTATGGCAGCAAACTCACCCCATGCAATTTATGAAGATTTAGTACAATTGGCAAAAGTTCCGATACTTAGCATCCTTAAAGCTACAGCAGAGAAGGCGCATCAAGGGAATTTAAAAAAACTTTTATTATTAGGTATAAAATTCACCATGCAATCAAATTTTTATCAAGAATATTTTGCTAAAGAAGGAATCGAGGTGATAACACCTACAGAAGAAGAACAGGATAACCTAAATCGAATTATTTTTGAAGAATTAGTTATTGGCGTTTTCAAGGATGATTCCAAGAATGAAATATTAAGAATAATTAATAATTATAAAACTGATGGAGTCATTTTAGGATGTACTGAGCTTCCTCTGATTATAAGTCAAGAAGATGCTCGAATTACGGTTTTAAATACTCTAAACTTACATGCTGAGGCGGTTCTCAATCATTTTTTCAAAATAAATACCATCTAATAGTTTAAGATTTGACTAATAAATGGTCATATTCATAGTTTGTAACCTTTTTTAATTCTCAAAGGCTATTTATTATAATCACATTCTAATGGTAATTTCTTATTGGACGCTTTAGGATAACTCAAGTGAAATTAAAGGACTTTGCTCCAATCATTTTAGTTATGTTGTTGCTTTTTATTTCGACAGCTTGTGCCAACATGCTCATTCCGAGTTATGCGACAATACGAGAAGAGTTTAACATTAGTGAGTCATTAATTGCAATTCCTGACGCATTCTTTGTTTTGACTAGTGCTCTTTTTGCTTTAGTATGGGGATATTATACTGACAGAATTAATAGATCTAAGGTAATCATGGCGGGGGCTTTTTCTTGGACATTTGGAATGCTATTAACATCATTTTCAAATTCCTTTTTCATGTTAATTATTTCAAGGGTTGCAAGTGGTGCAGGATTAGGATGTGTTTTACCCGTAGGTTATTCTATCATCTCAGATGCCATACCTCCAAAAGAAAGATCAGGATGGTTTGGTACATTAGCGATTTTAAGTTCTCTATCAAATGGAGCGGGACAAGGATTATCATCATTTGTCGGACCAATATTAACGTGGAGATTTCCATTCATTTTGTTTTCAGGTATAAGTATAATCGTAATAATCGTTCTTTTTTTCGTAAAAATCCCACAAAGAGGAGCAAGTGAAGATGAGCTAATAGAATTAGTAGAATTGGATTTAGAATATAGTTATCGCATTTCAAAGAAAGATCTAATAAAAATTGTAAAGCACAAATCGAATCGCTATCTGATTATACAAGGATTCTTTGCAATTATACCTGGTACTATTATGGTATATTTTACTACGTCCATGTTATCCCTTCAATATTTTTATCAAATTCCAGCTGAAATTAGATTACAAACTTCAACGATATTTGCAGGGATGATTGGTATTGGTTATATACTTGGTAATAGCATATTTGCTCAATTAGGAGATTTTCTTTTTCTTAAAAATAAGAAAAATAGAGTTAGATTGGGAACTGTATGTCTAATCCTTTCCATCCCTTTTGCGATAGTCATGTTT
>JAGXNR010000156.1 GCA_019894875.1 Promethearchaeota archaeon
ATCTTAATATCTGTATATGAGGTTTTTTTCAATATGTCTAATCCTGTTTGCAGCCATTTTTCTTTATTGAGTCTTTTCATACGTTTAAATTTTTCATATTACCATCTTGTAAAAAATAAAAAAAACAAAAATAATAAAACTTGCTAATTATATGGCAAATGAAGTAAGCTTGTTTCAGTAAATAAAGGAAAATCTAAATATTCAAAATTTGGTGGTGATTCTAAAATAAAATTATTCTCTGTCTATTCCTTCAAAAATGCATCAATCTGAGGCTGGAATTTCGCTTCCTTCATCTTTGCAAGAAATTTCTTCATAAAGTATGATCTCTGAAATCGTTTAGTTAAATATCGGTGGTATTGGGGCGTTCCAATGAGGTCTTTTGCTAAATTACGCTCTTGTAGATAGATATAAGCGTTGTGAGTGGCACGGGCGGGAAAGCTTTCTGCTAAGATTTCTTTCTTTTCTATGAGATTTAGACCTCTACAAATAGGGCATTCACATTCTTTTAGGAGGGGATTAAAAATTAAGAATAGTTTATTATGTATTTTTCCCTAAATCTTTACCATGTTCTAATTCAAAACAATTTTAAGAAGAAAACACACAGGAAGAAGGATTAAAAAAAGGTGAAAAGATCACTGTGAAGCTATTTCCAAGGTAAAAGAAAATTTAAATTTTCAGCAATCCATCCCAAGCTTCCCGTTCCTTATCAAAAAGCGCGTTCCCCACTTTGCATTCTTTATCAAATATCATTGTTCCACGCGTTTCAGTATCATAGGCAGGCCAATTTGGAATATTTCTGTGATTTGGATTACCTGTTTTTGCAAAACTAATCCAAGCATCCATCATCTTTTCAGATAACTCTTTAGGTGCTCCTTTTACAAATTCTTTTAATGTTGGAGAACTCAAAGTCCCAAAGACGAATGGTATCTCGAGAGAATGACATGCGCCTAATATTCCATCTAATCCTGGTGAAGGCCATGAAAACATGTAATTATAAGTGTTTGGTTGGTGAACCCTCTGTGCCTCAAGTAAGCGTGTCATAGGGACACGGAATGCAAAATCGTTAATTACAGCTGTGAGTACTTCAAGAGATTCTGTGGAATATTTTTCAGCTCTTGCCTTTTTATATGTTTTTATTATTTCTTCACCTCTTTTGATTTCTATTCCATTCATAGCTAAAAAACCAACTATAAGTTTCTCAGCATCACTACCAACCATCGATTTAATGGGTTCCATAGCAGTATATAATTTAAACTCATCAAGATTGGTCCCGATCATAAAATCAATATTAGCACACTCTCCGTTTAGAAAGGCTTTTAATGGATGTTTAGGGAAGGTATCTCCTATGATTAAGGGTCTTAAGGTCATGACTTCTGTAGGGTTTGAGGCGACAACTTCATTCTGAGCTTTAATGATTTCTTCTGGTGGGATATTTCGTAAGGAATCAAGATCTCCTTCTCTAATGTGGAGTTTACGCAAAATATTCTTAGTTATTTTATCGCTAACTTTTTTATCAATATAAGGTGCACTCTGAGCTATAATTCTGCGAAAAAGACCTTTTGCTTCTGACGATGTACATAAAGCAAGTACGGAATATCCTCCTGCAGATTCTCCAAAAATAGTAATATTCGTAGGATCACCGCCAAAAGACTCGATATTCTCATTTACCCATTTTAGAGCCATTAATTGATCCTGAAGTCCTACGTTCGGTGGTATATCCTTACTATACAAGAAACCAAAAGATCCAAGTCTATAATTAATCGTGACGACTACAATATCACCTCGAAGAGCTAAAGCTGAGCCATCATACATTGGATCTATCCCACCTCCCGTCTTGAAAGCCCCCCCATGAATCCAAAACATTACAGGGCGTTTTATACCGTCAGTTACGGAAGTCCAAATGTTAAGAGATAAGCAGTCTTCATTCTCTGGTTCAAGCTTACCGAGATATTGTTCAAGTTCAGATTGTCCTTGAAATGAACAAGACCCATATTCAGTGGTATTAAGCACCCCCTCCCATGATTGTTTGCTAGCAGGCGGAGAAAAGCGTAATTTTCCAATCGGGGGTTCTGCAAATGGAATCCCCTTAAAAATTTCCAAGCCTTCTTCTTTATACCCTTGAATTTTTCCGGTTTTTGTTTCAATAATGTTTGATTTTTCCATAAATAGTATTTTGATTTCAAGGTTTAAAAACCTTTGATCTGGTCTTTACAGCAAAAAAGATTAAATTTCGGATTAAAAAAAATGGAATTGATAAACATCCCTCTCTTTATGTCTTGTTAGTAAGCTTTTTAACATTCTTTTTATAAAAAAATATTTAGATTTGTTCTTATAATTTAAAAGATTTAAAAGATAATGTATAGCTCTTATATTTTTAGAGAAACTTTCTTTAATATTAGATAACCCTAACGTTTAAATAAGAAAAATAATAGGTTTAACATGATAAATTCTAAAAAATATATTTAAAAGATGATTTTTATGTCGGTTGTAGATCTAATGGTCCCAATTTTTCTGGCGTTCCGAGAGGGAATAGAAGCAGTGTTAGTAATAGTTATAATACTCTTATATTTAAAAAATACTGATCAGCGATTTTATTATAAGTATATCTATATTGGAGCTACTTTAGCTATCATATCAAGCATCATTTTTGCGATTGTATTTACGGCATTATTTGGAGGTTTTTCTGGTTCAGCTGAACAAATCTTTGAAGGTGTTGCTTTCATCATTTCGGGAATTTTTGTAGCGACATTAGTGTTATGGATGAGTAAGGAAGGACCTAAAATGAAGAAACATCTGGAAGAGAAGGTTGAGTTTTCAATTGAGTCTGGAAGAGTTTTATCATTAGTGATTCTTACATATATAATTATCATTCGTGAAGGAATCGAATTAATTCTTTTACTTACAGGAGCAACCTCTGTTGGTTCTTTGAACCAGGTAGATGTCATATTAGGATCTATAACAGGTCTTGGTATTTCAGTTGGTTTAGGGCTATTAATTTACTATGGGGTGAAGAACATTAATTTATCGAAGTTCTTTAAAGTAACCAATGTTATTCTTATTTTGTTTGTTGCTGGCTTAATTACATATGGAATTCATGAATTAATAGAGGCGGGAGTAGTAAATCCTATCATCCAAGAAGTATGGAATATCAAACATATATTACCTGAAACATTTCCTGATGGTAATCCATTAACCCCAGAATGGCTTGAAGTTATTGGATCACTGTTAAAAGCATTATTTGGCTATAATGCGAATCCTTCTTTGCTAGAAATAATAATATATCCAAGTATACTAATTTTAGTTGGTATTATTTCATTGAAATTGTGGAAGCGTACAAATTCTATTTTAGTAATGGAGATAGAACAAGAAAAACAAGCCAAACTTTCTTTAGATTAATTTTTTTTATTCTTTTTTTATTCCTGAGATAAACCCATTTATTTAATTTTATTAAGCTATAAAGTGTTGAATATAAAACTTAATTGAATTATCTAAATATTAGAGTCTTTTTCTTTTAGCTGTCTTTCTAATTCTTCTTTTTCTTCTTTAAGTTTACTGATTTTCTTATCCTTACTTTTCATTTTTAAGGCAGTTATAGTAATACCTTGCAGGTTAAGCAATTTTTTGATAAAAATATAAGTTGCAACCAATATCCCAATTAAGTAAAATAGATTAACAGTCCAGAAATGGGGATCGATAGTATCATAAATCTGCAAATTCAAAAGCGGTAGAAATGGGGAAATTACAGCTACAAATCCAATCCATATCATTCCCACTAAGAGGATCACTTTCTCCCAGGTTCTAGTTTGAATTCTAAAGAATACATAGAGATGCAACCAATACATAACACATATAAAAGCAATAGGGGTGAATATTAAAGACCCAAGTGCTAAAACTAACAGAAAATTTATCGCAAATTTATTACGCCATATATCTAATATTTCCTTTACAGTCATTTGATCCTGTACTTGAGCTCTCGCAAATTCTTTTCTTAATGAAAAATATTTCTTCTTAATATCCCTTGCTACTTTTTTCGCTTTCTTTTTCCAAAAAGATAATTTCCCCAACTCCACTGCTTTTTGAAATTGCTCACTAGCTAAAGGTAAAATATAAAGATTCAGAAGTAAAGACACAATTCCATAGATATAGAGTATATTATCTATCCAAAACCATAATCCTTCTTGAGTCACCGCTGTTGCTTGGAAATAGCTTGAAAATATTTTGTAGATGGCATAACCAATTAGAAATAGAGGGATTATAACTTCAACCACAATTAAAAATTTTGTACCTTTTTTCTTGAGTTTATTGCTAAGTTTATCCATGAGGAGCAAAAATCCATTAGCAATGCCTAAAATCAATCCAAACCCAGAAAGAAACTTAATAACCCAAAAAAAGATAAGGAAAGTAATGTTTAAAATCAGGATTCCAAAAATAAGAACCCAAAGCATAATAATGGAACTGAATATTAATCCAATGATATAGATTATTTTATAAGATTTTTCTTCCATTATAATGTATAAGATATTTCTGTATTTAGTCTTAGTGAATTATCGTATAAACAAAAAATATTTTAGAATTTATTAAGAACTGACTTAATGAGAACAGAACTTATAGAGTAAACTTTATCTAACAAATTAGAATAAAAATATGAAAAAAAAGATTTTAAGGATTGAGTCTATAACGTAGGTGCTTCCAAACCGACGAAAGGCATGGAATCAACTGTATCATAAGCTACGTTGACTTGAAAACGATATCCTTCAACAGCTGCTAAAAGTAGTAATCGATTCATATGGAGATCCAGTGCTTCTCTAATTTTACCGGGCTTAACGGTAAAAATAGCGATTGCACGGATGCCATCTTTTTCTGCCCATGTTGCTGTTTGAACGGTTGTTTTACCTAAGGAGCGATCTTCGGGGAATTTATTCATAGCCTCGACATATGTTTTTCCGACCTCTGCTGATTTATTAGGAGGCCACCATGTTTCTGTAACGATATATACTAAACTATTCACTCATTATTATTTTTAAAAAATTGGATTCAATTTAACGTAATTGTATAAATATATTTAACTTTTTTGTAGTGGAGAAAATTAAGAATAAAAAATAAAAGAGTAAAATAAATTAGTTCAGGATTTAGTCAAGGTTTAAAAGTGCTGTGTGTCTGTTATCAATATTATATACAAAGAAGAAAATTAAAAGGAATTAAATCCTTAAGAACTCCCTATATAATATATAAGATATTTCTGTATTTATGCCTTAATGTGTTATCTCATAAACTAAAATTATTTTAGAAAGGATTAATTCTTAAAATTATGGATACTACCAACATCGTGTCGGAAATACAAGAAAAGTTTAAAATCATAGGTAGAAAAGAAGAACTAAGACAAATTGTATTAGCTCATTCAGTAGGTAAGAACATTTTATTAGAAGGGAACGTAGGAGTAGGAAAGACTACATTGGCAAGGGCTATATCTGAATATTATAGTTCTAACAACTCTAATTTTTACAGAGTCGATTGTAGCGAAGAATTACTGCCTCATAATCTTGTAGGTTATTATGAACCCCCCCTCGTAATTGCGAAAGGATACAATGAAGATTCTTATAAAAATGGTCCATTAGCTTTAGCAATGCTTAATGGGGGATGTCTATTTATAAACGAAATTAATAGAATGCCAGAAAACACTCAAAATTCATTACTAACTGCTCTGGATGAGGGAATACTCGAAATTCCTAAATTAAAAACAATTAAAGCTCATAAAGATTTTTTCGTTGTGGCAACCCAAAATCCCGCCGCACATGTGGGTGTGACAGTTCTTGGCGAAGCCCTAAAGGATAGGTTCATATGGATCAATTTAGATTATCAAAACCCAGAAGAAGAAATCCAAAT
>JAGXNR010000157.1 GCA_019894875.1 Promethearchaeota archaeon
GTTTTTATCGTTAGAATAAATCGGTGGTTTTAATAAAAAATTTTTAAAATAAACCCTGCAATAAACATTTTTGCTCCGCCGACAAAGGCTAAGACTCCATCTAATAATTTTAAATAGAATTAACATTCTCTTGTTTATAAAATTAAAGAAATTGCCGTACATTTTTGTTAATTGAGGTTATAAATCGCCAATGTATGGCTTTCCTTCTAACCAAGCTAATTCTGTATCCAGCATAAATCCAACATTTGCAATTCCTCGAATTTCCCACGTTCTGAAGCTTTTAATTACATCATATAATACCTGAGCGTTTGAAGAATTTCTTTCCAATAAAACTTTTTTTACCAATACCATTAAATCTTTAGGTTTTTCAGGTGCTTCTTCTAATGCTTTCATGAACCACTTATGATAGGGATATAAAATTTCATTATGTTCTAGAATCATTCTCCCTCCAAACAACACTAAATCAGAAATTGCGTGGTTTAATAAGTAGGGATCATTTCTACGTTCTGCCTCTTTTACATACCAATTAGCAACTTCAAATTGAGCATGGAATTTCCGTATCTTTTCTATTTTATCATCCTTTTGAAATACAGGAATTCGTTTCAAGAGGTTCTCAAGTTCTGGAATCTCAGAATATGCGATCCAAGCACCTTTAAAAGCATCACGCGCTGGTTCTGTGCCACGTTCAGCCACAATTTCTAAGAATTCAAGATTTATAATCTTTCCCTCAGCATAACCTCCTGGATAATCACAAAATGAAGGTTCATAAAATAAAAATCGATTTCTTCTCTGTCTTTTTTTATATTCTTCATCAGTAGCAATAATTATACCATCAATATCAGAATCTTCACGTTCTAGCCCTTTTGCTATTGAACCCCCAATGATAAGAGCAACGAAACTTGGATCTTTTTTTATATATTGGGTAAATTTTTCTATAGCTTTTTGATGTTGTGGTCTCATAGTTGTAATATATTAATGTTTATTAAATGTATAAAAAGAAATATATCGAATTGATTTTATCATTTATCTTTAATTTTGATACAAGTTTTCTATTTATTGAGAATTGATAAATTGTAATTTACTGATGTTACGCTAGAAATGTATTGATAATATGGTGACCTTTTTTCTAATCATTCTGATGCGGTGGTTCCAACCACTTCACACATCGCGGATATATCATGGTATCCTCTATCCCTTTTGCAAACTTTACATCGGGAATTGCTTTTCTCATAATATTGTATACCGCATTTACATCGGTATTGATTAATCGTCCATCGAACGCACGGAATAATCCTCGCTTCAACTGTTTTCCCTTATACTTCCAATTTTACTTCTATCACTCGTTTTCATTGTATACGAAATTTTTTACACATTCTCTCTAAATTCTCAAGATACTCAATCGAGAACATTCTATCATTCGGATCTGGAAAATCTTTCTCAATTTAGCTTTTAATAGCTTCTCTAATTTTTTTCGAGGCATTTAAATAGATTAAAGTAATCCCCCAATATTTTCGCCTATTTTTATCTTTCCATTTCTCAGGACGTACTAAATCTAAAAATTTATTAATAGCATGTTTTGATCATATTGAAACTGAATAATCATACTTATTATCGTCCTTTCTAAGATGTCCATTTAATTTACTAGTATCAATCTTTAATTAAGAACATAAATCTTTAAAATTCTTTACTAATGGTTTTGAAACATTTACAAATTCAATTACAAATGATTTATCTTTTTTTTGAACATATATCGTACCATCTGTGTCTATAAGCCCTTTTAAGCATCTTTTGACAAATTTTTTAAACTTTAAAATTAATTGTGTTCTCAAAATTAAAAGAAAGTTTTAAATATGAGTGTAACAGAGTTTAAATTGAAACTTCCAATTAAATAGAAAAAGATTTAGAATAAATTAATAATTTGGGATAAAATTATGAAATTTGGGAAGAAAAGTCCAATCATAATAATGTTAGGGTTATTATTAATTATAACGATATCTATGATCCCTTCAACCCGAGTTGAAGAGAAGCCTTCTACATCAAGTATTCCACCAATTCTTACTACAGAACCTCCTCGAGAAGAAACGGTGTGGATGACAGGAAGTTATAATTCTCCAACTCAATTTCTCCCATGGAGTACTAGTTTACCACCAGGTGCAGATGCTGGCATGTATGAAGCTTTATTTGGTTATAATAGTGTAACTGAAACTTTAATCCCATGTATAGGTACTAGCTATTCATGGAGTGTAACTGGTGATAGTGTTACAATTGAACTAAATACCAATGCTAGATGGTCTGATGGTTCAGTTCTTGATACTGATGATGTAGTTTATAGTTATGAACTTGCTCAAAAACAAGCTAGATATACAACTGATTTTACAGCGAGGTTCGCCGACTTTGTTAAAGTAGATGCGGATACTGTTCGATTTGATATGAACCCTGATTATTACTTTAGTAGACAAGTTGAAATTTGGCTCATGTATAATATTCCAATTGTACCTCAACATGTATGGACCCTAATTGAAACTGCACATGCAGATTCTGGTGGAGATTTTGGACTCTATCAATATGATTGGTTTGACATAGTTAATGTTCCTGACGCATGGAAAGTGATTTCTGGTCCTTATGCTCCTGTTTATCGAGATGCATTAGAAAGAATTTGTGCATATCAATATAGAGATGACTGGTGGGGTGAGGGAATCCTTTACCAAGATCTCCCTAACGCAGATGAAGCTCCTCCAAAATATATAGGAACTAAGAGATTTAGTCAAAATTCCGAACTAGATCTCGCCTTTATCCAAGGAGGTGTCGATTTATATGCTGGTTATTATCATCATATTTGGGAAATTTGGGAAAATGCTCCCCCTGGAACTCCTGGTTCATTTATTAGTTGTTGGTATGGTCACGATCCTCCTTACCAATTAGCTGCGAGTGCTCTCATGAATCTTGTTCCTAATCATATTCTTCCAAATTCCCCTTTAGGTGTAAGAAAATTCAGAGAAGCTTTAGCATATGGTATTGACTATGGACCTATTCCTGATGCAGCCGCTTCTGGGTATTGGACACAAGCAAAACCGGGATTTCTTGATAATAATAGTGCATTACATGCTCCATACTATGAGCCAACTGTTACTGCACAATATGAAAAATATTTAGATATTGATGCAGCTGTTACTTTATTAGAAAGCATTCCTTCTATGGTACATGAAGTAGACGGTACCTGGACATATGATGGAAACCCAGTTGGACCTTACGAAGCAATATGCCCTATCGGCTGGACAGATGCAATAGCATTTACAACCTTTGTGACTGAAGATATTACCAATAACTTGAATATTACTATTACAACCACGCTTGTAGATTACGAACCTATTTATAAAACTATGATAGAAAATAATAACTATGATTTTGCAATGTTTGTTGCTGGACCACGAATAGCAGAGAATCCTATAAGATTTCTTGATAATATGAGAGGAGAACACTTATGGAATAAAAATGTATCTTCCTGGGTTAATAGTACTTTTGAAACTTTATGGCAGACGCTTGAAACTGCAGATGAAACAACTTATGCAAATAATTTGGATCTAATGCAAGTAATTTTAGCTCGAGAAGTTCCAGAAATTCCTGGTTTTGTTAATGGATATTGGTATGCTTATAGTGAATATGTATGGGAAGGCTGGGCTAGTGAGGCGAATAAATTCCAACAGCTTGTTACAAGTTGGACAGATGATCATTTTGTAATTAAAACAAGATTAATGTTGAACTTAAAATCTAGAAACGCAGAGGAACCAATGATTACAATTAATTCTCCAAGTGAAAATCAATTATACGGCGAATCTGCACCAAGTTTTAATGTGAAAATCTATGATCCCAATCTTGATACGATGTGGTACACCATAGATGGAGGAATTACTAATATCACATTTACTACCAATGGAACAATTGATCAAAATAATTGGATCGTTCATAACGATGGTTCTGTGACTATAATTTTTTATGCAAATGATACATTAGGTCAAATAATCTCCGCTCAAGTCATAATCAATAAAGATACTACACTTCCCGTAATAAATATAATCTCTCCACTCACAAATCTGTTATTTGGGGCAATTCCACCAAATTTTACTATTGAAATCTATGATCCCAATCTTGATACGATGTGGTACACACTTGATGATGGAGTTACAAATATTACAATCTCTGAACTTATTGGAGTAATTGACGGAGAAATATGGAATGCTCAACCAAATGGATATGTAACAATTAAATTTTACGCAAACGACACTATGGGGAGGGAAGGGAACGCGATAATAATAGTGATAAAAAACGTTCCTTCTTCAGATGAACAACCTGGCATTCCAGGACCTAATATCTTCTTCATTTTAGGAATGATTTTAGGAGGATTAACACTTATAATCTGGAAATTAAAAAAAGGAATTAATACTTATAGAACTTTTAATTTCTAACTTTTTAAATTTACCTAATTAAGAAATTTTTTATTGAATTAAAGAAAGGACATCATAGAACTCTCTAAAAATGATGTACTACCTCAGTAAATATAATTTCTATTAGATAAGACTTTATAAAACAATATCAATCCCCCTAATAAATTCAAATTATAAAAAACGAAACTAAAAATTATTCCCAGAAAAATATTCATTAAGCTAATAAATAATGTTATAAAATAGATGTTCGGAAACTGATTTCAGATCGAGTTTTTGAATTTAAAGGCAGTTAAGCTGATAAAAAACTTAATGTGGATTCACTTGAGTTTATAATTACTCCAATACTAAATACTGGTTTTTATGAGAAATTAGTACTAATGTTGAAAAAATACCTTTCCATCATCAAAAAATGATGTCACTATCAATGAATATGATATTGGGAGGTGATATGAATGCTTGCTGAAATTGATGATCAATCTTTGATACTGGATTTAACTGAAATATACTGATATTATTGTGATGATATGCTAAGATATATGATAGACCGTGAAATTTATGTTTCACGAAAGATTTAATCTTTATCTTAAAGCTAATTATTTTATTTAATTAACTTACTCCTTCTATTTTTCCTCTGAAGCTGGTTATTTCATTAGTTAAATTTTCAATTTCTACATTGATCTTATTAATTTCATCTTGAAGAGATTGAGTATTTTTTGTGAGGGTTTCCACATTACCTACTTCATCTCCGCTATTGATTTTATCAATCAATATGAGATTTTCTGAGAGTGTTTCTTGTTTTAATTGTAAATTCACTTTCATATTCTTTAGTTCCTCCTCTTTATCTAAAATATCTTGGAGTACTAGTTCTTTTTCGTCCATATCAATTAAACTTTCAATTCTTGATAAATAGCGTTTAATTGCGGTCAATTTTAAATCAGTATCATCTTCTTTTTTAAAAAAAAGAGCAATATTACTCTCTTCGCCTAGCTTTAAAATTATAGTTGAAATCTCATCTGTTTCAAAAATCAATTTATTATATTCTTGATATTTGAAATTGCATAGATCATAAAGCATTTTGATGTGACCTAGAATCTCTGCTAAATATTCCCCAATTTTAGGTACATTCATGCTTGACTCAAAGTTAGTTTGAAATACAGTACCATTATTATAATACATGACGATATGAAGAACTTCTGGCATTGCTTTTTTGATTCTTTGGATATTTTTAAAGACCATTTTTATCACCGGATTATAGAATTTCTTATTTTTATAAAAAATTGATTTATTTTTAATTTCTTCCTTTTTAGAGAAATGAAATTCATAAAATACAAGGACACTACTAAAAAGGTTATAATTATTACTGTAATGAGACCAATTCCAATGTTAAACATCAATAAATAATAAACTGTAATAAGGGCTAACTGATAATTAG
>JAGXNR010000158.1 GCA_019894875.1 Promethearchaeota archaeon
CCCCGAATGGATAGGGGAGCTTACATCCTTAAGGGAGCTACAGCTCTATGATAACCGACTGAAAACGCTGCCAGAGTCCTTCGGGGAACTTAAAGCCTTGCAGATCCTGAAAGCATCCAACAATAACTTACGCAGTCTACCCGATTCTATTGGTAATCTGAAATCACTTAGAGTGCTTGAACTACACAGTAATCTGCTCTTGACAATTCCAAAAACAATAGGGAGTCTTGAAAGTCTAAGAGAGTTAGATTTAGAAAAGAATCTATTGTCAGTTGTTCCTGATTCTATTGGAAAGCTTGAAAATTTAGAGATGTTGATCCTACGAAACAATAAATTGACTTGTTTACCTGATTATATTAAGAATCTGAGAAATCTGAGGATTCTGAGCATAGGTAGCAATAAAATTGGAACTCTATCTAATTCATATGAAAAACTCCAAAAATTAGAGAGTATAGATATCTCAAACAATCCAATAAATAAAATGCCAGAATTTATATATAATTTATTGAATTTAAACAAGATTGATATCAGAAGGATCAGATCTATTGAATCTCAAATCTCATTAGATAAATTTAATAATAATCATATAACAATTTTTCTCAACGGGCAAAAAATTATTAAAAAATAGAAAAAATTGAAAAAAGATTCTTTAACATTATCTTAGATCGGTTAGCTTAGACCTACCTACGATGAAGATCCCTAAACTTATGAAGTGTCCGAATATCTTATCTTTTACATAATCAAACATTGTGTTAGCATTGCTGTCTTGTTCATGATTATTGAATCCATTGAAATTCATTATATCTCTATACTGAAATATTTTTTTAAAATCGTTTTCAAAGGCTTCAAAGGCTTCTTGTGTCAATACAGCCCCTGCTCCTGTCTGAGTCCAAACAAAAGAACCCTCTATTCTGCGGCTGCTGAATACAGTCCCGTCATGTAAAATATCGTTATCATATAAATCAAAGATGTCTAGGTTGAGAAAGTTATCTCCCACGTTTAAGGTGTTGCTTGACTCAACTTTTACATTCACGAAAACATTGGGTTCCATGGTCATTAAGAGGAGCATGCTCACGACTGCCTCTGTAAGCTGTCTTGAGTCTGAAGGTTTAAATATAATTTCGTGCCCACTAAATTCTGTATCAAATAAAGTTTTTATATATAAATAATCACCAGCAGGAAAATCTTTTTGTTCCGTCGAAATTTTGTAGTTTTTGTCTATTCCATTAGTGGTCCTACCAAGAAAATCTATTTTCAAAGTATCCCCTACCGGTGCCTTAGTAAAGATTTCCTTTAACTTGTCATAAGCGGTCATAAACTTTTCACTGAAACCAGAACTCCATACTATATCGAAATCATTGTAAAACTGAGACACTCCTTCTGAAATTTGGTTAACACCAAATGACCATCGATACATAGCGTTTGACGTAATCAAGGAACTATCTATTGCACTTCTAAGGTCATTAGAGTTTGGTGCTATTGGTATTCCAGACCAAGTTTTTATCTCGAAACTTTGTTTTGTAAAACCGAGTAATCTTAAGAATAACGAGTAATCTACATCACGTGAACCGGGATTCTGGATCCTTCTCATCAACTGGACTCTATCAACAGTCTTTAAAATCGTAGAGGAATAAACAAAATTATTGTCAAATAACATATTTTCATAAAAGTCATATATTTCAGTTACTCCGTCTAAAAGCATCGTGTTTAACTTCTTTACTTCCTTTGGGCTTCCAAGAAATTGTGAGAAATGCTTGTTGATAATTTGGTTTATAGCAAATAAATAGTCTCCTGGATTTTTCGGGTTAAATAATTGATAATAGTTTGCAACAAAATCATTTTTAAGAGGCATTATACCTAACTTAGTTCCGAACATAAATATCCCCGTAAAGTATATCTGTTTTCGTGGCTTAAATGATAAATACTGGGGTCCAATGTCTCCTTTTGTTGTATCATAATGTGATCTTCCTACAAAATCGTTCAGCAATTTTGCTTGGAGTTCTGATCTATGAATAGAAAAATCGATCCTGTATTCTTGTGAATCATCAGAATCTTGAGCGAATGTCATAATTCCTGCTAATAAGCAGATAAATGCAGGATAACCGAGAGCATCTTGAAGTGCTGCGTTAATCATGGCTATCTGGTTATCTGAACCGGTATACAAACCAACTCCGAGGCTGTCATGACCTTTAAAGACGAGATTTGGTGGACTAGGTGGTTTAACATCTTTTTGTATTATGTTGAACCACTCTTCATAGAACTGTTGTCTAGTTACCACACTTGGTGCAAATGTACCATCCGCTTGGATTGTTCCTCTAGTGATTTTCGCGAAATCCGCATTTGTTAATCCTAATTTGCTCAAGATTTTCTTGAATCCTTCTACGGTGTATATTATTTCACTTTCAAGTAAGTTCAAGAAATAGTTGTCAACTGCTAATGGTTGAGTTCCTTTAAAATTCCCGCTAAACATTCCTTCTCCTGCTAATTGAGTTAGGACTCTAGAATAAGATTCGATTCTCTGAGACCATTCTGGTAAAATAGTGTTGAACGGAATTATATTAACGTCCTTTCCTTTGTAATTTGTGAACGGTATACGTAAATTTGGGAAGGGATCAGGTGAAGACTCAGTATTTTGAAGGTTTAAGATAACATCTGTTAAACCTGTTATAATAATATAACCACGAGTAAAGGTATAAGCTGCCATAAATTTTGATTGGAATGAAATGATATTTTTGTCAAGTAATAAATCATAATCGTAATCAAAGTCAAAGAATTCTTCAGCCCAGTAAAAATTCTTATGTATACGAACTTCATCTTTGGTAAAGATAAGTTTACTGTTAAGTTTGTAATCCTGTCCGTCCGCTGCATAAATATTATGATACACTATATCAGTATTCCAATCTTGCCAACCTTCCTCAAGGAAAAGTGTTGATCCCCCTCCAATAGGATTTAATGTAGTTGGGACTTTTTTTAAATTATTAGTCTCAATTAATGAGGTCGGAACTAAAATTAAATTCGCGTATGGTGCAAAATTGTTCTTTATGTGAAAAACTTTAAGAGCGCCTTCGTACTTAACTCGATATTCTGCTAATTCTAAATCACTCGTAATGCACCTAACACCTTCACTAGAAGCAGGATCATATACAAAAGCCCATCCGTTAATAAAATCATTTTGGATACTTAATTTATTGTCTGAACGGAAATGGGGATCGAAATCATAAGATAAAGACAATAAAACCCGTGGTTTTCTACCTGAAATAGTTGATGGTAAGCTAACCGCTATCTGGTCTAAATTACGCTTTAGTAAGGTTAAAAGCTGTTGGTAGCCATTACCGTCACTTAGTATTGTTGGAAAGTGAGTAGATTTAAATTCTACGAGTGCAGTTCCTAGGACTTTTGCCTTAAAGTCTTTATCGGCAAAAAGATCCTTAATAAATTTTTTAAGTGTGAGCTCAGTTATAATAACATGTGATTTTGCTCTAATTATGATCTCTGAATTTATTAACTTCACTAATTCGACCAAAAACAGTTCATGGTCTTCAAGCTTGTGCCCAAGATCCGACATACCCTTAGAAAGAAGATTCTTTAATAGTGTTCTTACGTCACTAAATGCCTCTGATGGAAAGTTCAACTGAGAAACAAGCGGAGCGGCTAATGTAATGATCTGAGTAGTTAGTGATGGTATTAATGAAGAATCCCTAGATCTGTCAAAGGCGTTAATTAGAGAGGAGAGAGCGTCATTTCCAAGCATATTTGGTAAATTAAACTGTGAAACCTCGAAAATATTCTCTAATATGGTCGATTTTATCTCCGAAGCGAAAGATGTGTCCATTATTTCAACGATAGCTAAAGCATCGTATATCCTTCCAGCTGGGGTGGTTGAAGATGAATAAAAATCGACATCATTAAGTCCTTCTAGCTGTAGTTTATTTGAATAAGCAGGATTTTTCGGATCATATATAGTACTACCATAAACTTTTTGATTGAATAAATCTGCTATAGAATATTTAGGTTCTGTTTCAACTTTTTGGATTAAGTTTTTGAAAAAAGCGTTGGTTCGGTATGACAATGCATATAAATTATATCTAACCTCCATTAACGGAGCTTGCCAGCCCATACGTGGGATCACAATCTTGTCAGTGATCGTGTTGCTTGTTACGAAACTAGTTAAAAAGGATTCCAAAATTCTCTGTTTCCCTTCATCTGACTTGAAGATTGTACGAAGCTCTTCTTTATGAAAGGGATCTGATAAATATGAGTTGAGTTTATTCATAGCTAGTTGGGTGTCTATATTGTCAAAGATGCCTGCTTTTTCCATTAAAAGTGATAAAATCCCAAAGTTTTGGCGATTATCAAAGGTATCCCAAATTCTTCCCAATTCTGTTTTTTGAAAACCTTTTCTAACAAAAAGAGCATAAAGACTGTCAACTAATTTTGAATAAGCAGTTTGATAATCACCTTGAAAATCATTTATGCCGAAATATGATTCGAAATAAGACTTGAGCATAGAATCGTAAGGTTGACGTTTATCGCTCTCAAGATATGTATCAAGATCTGGTTGTGTGTTTAAATAGTTCTTTTCATTCAGAATTTCGAGATATATATTTCGAAGTTTTATCTCAATTAGAATTTTTATTTCACAAAAGCAATTCAAGAGAGGGGCTCGATAATAAAGATAAACGTGAACGTGATGCCTTAGAAATCAAAAGAGATAAGATGAGAAATGGAAAGCAACCCTATGATACATTCAGTTTCTTGAGAAATTATGGTTTTTTACCAAATTACGCGTTTCCAAGTGATACTACATTGCTGACTATGTTTAATCAAGACAAATCTAAATATTACGATAATTGGCGATCTTCCGTAATAGCGATTCGAGAATTTGCTCCTCATAATCAAGTGTACTTTTTAGGTAATAAGTATAATATCAATAGAGCTATGGTTAAATCTGAAGGGGGAGAATTAAATATCGATAACATTTATATTTGCGAAAATTGTAATGAAATTTTGATCGATAGCGCAAGTTCAAACTCTACTTCTCTAATAAAGTGCCCGAATTGCGATGCCGAAATAAAATTAAGTAGTTTCAAATCAAGCCTTAGGTTTCCTCAAATGTTCTCGACAAGTGGACCAAGAATTACCTGCGACGAAGAAAATAGGCAGATCAAGGGATATGAAATAACAATAAATTACAAGCATAAAAAATCCAAAATTGTAAATTATGAAATCATATGTGATCAAAACCAGATCGCAAGAATCTCGTATGAACATAATGGAAATATTTATATGGTAAATAAAGGTTCTCGGATCAAATCGAAAACTACAAATGAAATTGAACTTCATAGTTTTAACTTCTGCAGTGCTTGTGGTCAATGGTTACGCGATAATGAAGCAACAACCCATATTGAGGTGTGTCCTAAGGGTGGTAGCGAACGCCATCTCCAAAAAGATTTCTGGTTATTTATTGATGGAAATCACGATGTAGTAGTATTTGATTTTCCTTTAATTGGAGATTTCGATCCAACTTCTTATTACACTACTTTAAAGGAAGCTATAATTCAGAGTATAATGCTCACATATAATTTAGAAGAGTCAGAAATAAGTAGTTTTCTCAACCCAGTTCCAGGTAAAAATGAGCAATCGATTGTTATTTTTGAAACAGAAGAAGGAGGCACGGGAGTATTAAAATCGTTGCTAAATACCTCACTAGACCGATTTGATAAATTTATTGAAAATTTATTTAGAATATTACATGTTAAATCGCTAGAACCTTATGAAGAGACTATGGATGCTTGCATAACCGCGTGTTATAAC
>JAGXNR010000159.1 GCA_019894875.1 Promethearchaeota archaeon
ATTAAAAGCTCTAAAACCATTTTGATTATTCATTATTTTTTTCCCAAAAAATATTAGGAGCAGTTTTTCGACGAGTAATTCACCTAATCGCGTTGATACAGGGAGTTTATAGAAATAAGAACCTAAATATCGTGAACCAATTGTGTAGTCAGCTTCGTCGTTTAAAATTGGTTTAATCATTGCTAAGAGATCATAAGGGCTATGTTGCCCATCAGAATCCATAGTTACTATTACTTCACCCCGAGCGTTATTTATTCCAGTAACAATAGCAGCTCCGTATCCTCGGTTCCTGTCATGTTTAATCACTTTAATTTCAATGTTATAGTTAATCCTTTCAATTTCTTTTAAACTATCGTCTTCTGAGTGATCATCAACAACAATTATCTCTATCGATTTATCTCTTGGTAAGTTTTCTAAAACCTTCCCAATTGTATTTTCCTCGTTATACATCGGTAATACTATTGATAGTAAAATCTTGTTATCTTTAGATTTAAACTTATCAACAAATTCATACAAATCTAGATACGGATCTTCAATCGGAATAGATTCTTCGAGATGTTTTATCAAATATGAGAGCCGATTTTTGGATTCTAAAGCTTTCAATAAAAGTTCCTTAATTTTTTAATATTTCTCTTGGTTTTTTTAAGTAATTGCTAAGTTCTTTATTATTGAGATAAAATTTAAACTTATTTTAATTAAATTTAAGAAGATCAATGAGGAATTTCTAATTAAGGTCTTTATAAGAATTTTTCTTATAGAGCATATTTTATAAAGTTCCGTTTAAATAGTCCTAAAAAACAAACCTTTTGTTTAATGATGAATGATTAACTTCTTGATTATGTACAATTTTAAGTTGGGATTAATGAAATCACTTCTTCACGTACGTAAGCATTTTAATTGCTATTTGTTTGTTGGATCACTTTTAGCTATAGCTTTTTTGTTTTTAAAGATAATTAGGATTGATATTCTTTTTAATTTTGAAGCTAATATATTATTAAGTTCATTTTTTGGTTTCTTCTGGATGGTTTCTTCAATTTTCATTATTTTATTCCTACCAGCATATCCCATTTTCTTTTTTATCTATAAAAGTATCAAATTTAATGCGTTAGAGAAAATTTGTTTAACAATTGTTATCAATTTGAGCTTTTACATTATTATAGGATATTTTGGAAATGGATTAGGGTTTGCTCTAAATATCTTTTACTTTTTTTCACTATTAGTTAGCTTGTATTTTGGTCTCTTGATCATTAGCTTGATTTTAATAAAAAAAAACAAGAATGATAAAACAATATCTTCCAAATCTAAGAGAAGCATTTCATTAGATAGCTATGAAGATTTCAACGTTTTTGAATATATCAAAACTAAACTTTCCCTAAATGGAATCTTATTGATTCTTTTTATGGTTTTACTCATCATAGCACTATTTGCTAACGTAGAAATTTTTGGTGGGACTGATCCCTGGTATCACATCTTAATTATTAAAATAATAGTAAATGCTAACTCTTTACCACTTAACGAATATTTCGGAGCAATGGGTTTTCATATAATTGGTGCTGTTTTTCATCTATTCTCAGGCATTGACTTATTACTGATCCCTAATAGCTTTATATTATTTACCATCCCTTTAACTTCACTAATCGTGTATAATATTGTAATGAGAGTCTTTTCAAATAAAAATTTAGCGATCTTTGGTATATTCATCCTGTTAATCACAACGTTAGGTTTTATAAACTTAACTTTTCAGTATTGGCCTTCCAGTTTAGTTTTTATTCAAGGATTAACTATATTTTTTCTGTTATACGTTAGACTAAAAAATTTTATCAAAGTAGAGAGACCCTCATGGAAAAAAATCTTATCTAATTTACCTTTTACTTATTTATATGTCTCTATCGTTTTCATTGGGCTTTATCTATCTCATTCTCTAATTGCATTAATATTTCTTATCTCGTTTACTTGGATATACCTTATTTACTTAGTCAGAGACTTTAAGCGAGGGTTTGATTTTATGCTATGTGCTATACTTTTCGTTATTTTCTTAATTATGTATATTTCTAACATAAGTACGGGACATCTGAGAGTATTTGACTCAATTTTTACTTTACACTGGATATATTTGCTATTTGGAGCAATTTCGATAACAATAATAGGAGGAATTCTTATCCTCTTCTTAAGAACTCAAATCACTTTTGAAAAAGGACGTTTTAACTTAATATTAATGGGGAAAAAATTGAAAATTTATACAACAATTGAGAAATACTTTATTCCTTTAGTTTTCGTTATAACCTTATTCTTTACTGTAGGATTTTTTATTGCTAACCTATTATGGTTGAACTTAAATTTAATAACCATTTTTGTGGGTTTCGAAGTCATAGTCATTGTCATACTTGCTATTTGGGGTCTTGTAATATTCCAAAACAAGGCCAAGGGAAAACCACTATTCTTATGGTTATTATCATTTGTCATTATAATATTTGCCGGTCTATTCTCTGATGTACTTCGAGGATCATTAAGTTTCATCTCAAGATTGTTTTACCTTGCCTCACCTATTATCGCAATTGGATTTCTTTCATATTTTTATAAATTGATAAAAACGGGAAAGATAAATAAACTGCAAATCAAACTTTTTTTTCTCATTTTCGTGAGTTTCTCATCTACAGTGTCATACATGGAGCTTTTCTCCTCTATAGACTTTTTCAGTATTAATAACAACGAATTAACTGCAGTGCAATGGTATTTACTAAACTCTGATGATAGAAATTTATTAGTACTAGAATTTGGGTGGAATCCAGTCTTTCTCTATTATGATTATCCATACGAAGCGAAAAATAGTTCGCTTCCTATGACAACAACTCAAGACTTTATCACAATCAATAATAATTTAATAATACCTGAAAATCATTTCGACGATAATGGAACAAATATTTTAAAGGAGTTGAAAGAACAAAAAAATACAGATGTGTTCATCCTATTAACAAAAAATTATCTAACAACGAGCCAAATGGAATTTTTCGGAGAACTTACTGAAGAACAATATGAAAGCTATTATAGTTTAGATTATTTAAACAGGATTTTTTCTGTGAAAAAAGAAAATGGTGAAAGTCTTCCATACTATTGGGTTATTTAAGAATATCGTAATTCCCAGGAAATAACCCATCCACTTTATCCTTTAATACGAGATTTTTATTTCCTTCAATTTTAAAAAATTTCGGTAATTTTCCTACTTGCCCGACTTTATTCTCTCGAGATATAAAGGCACCATGAACACCTTCTATATCTTCTGCAGCATCTAACGCATTTTTTATAGATTTTTCAACATCAGCCCCCTTCACTAAATTTGCTATTCTTGTAGCTGCAGCATCTGCTAAAGTTGCATCCTTGGCAAATATGGTGACTGCATCTGCTTGCCCTAAACTAATAGCATGTCCTATAGTTGCAGAACTCGTTCCAATTCCAAGAGGACAGTTTTTCTTTTCAATTAAAAAACCAATATTTAAGTTTAATTCGTTGTACCCTGCAAATAAGGCGATTTTCATATCCTTTTCAGAGTCAACTGCAATTTCTCCTCCATTTTCAATTAAAGCAATCTTTACAGGTACGTAATCAGGAAAATCCTTCATTTTCATCCTGTTTAACATAATATCAGCAAACGCACCTGCTACAGCTGCCATAGGTCCAACGTCACATAATACTGAAGCTTCGCTCATTAAATTGACAACTTCAAACTCAGTAGTGATCTTTATAGGTGAAAAAGATGTTAGAAACTTATTATTCTTTAGCAGATATTTTTCTAGGATTTTACGATTTAGTACGAGACTTTTTTTTGCTTCATTTATAGCGAATTTTGATTCGGAGATAATCGTAACATCTGACTCTTGTTCTAAAAAATGATGTTTATAAATTTTCAATTTTATGATAACTTATTCAATACTTAATCTTAAATCTTGAGATAATGATTTAATTAAATATAAATAAATTCGACTTTATTAATTATTCAGAAATTTTAAAAGGCTAATTATGAACCAAATTAACTACGACGAAATCATCTCACAGCTGAAAGCAGAGCTAAATTCTGAATGCGCAATAGCAAATAGATATGGAATTATATTAGCTTCAAACATAAAAGAATTTTTTAAGGGAAAAATCATTCCTGATAAAATTCTCTCACTCATCTCAAGTTCTAAAGATATAGCAGATGAACTAAATCTCAATAAGATAAATTCCTTTGCACTAGAAGCTCAGGAATATAATTATTTGTTTACATTTAGTGGGGAATTAATTTTAATCTCTAAATTAAACTTGAATATGAATTTAGCGAAATATATGCCCTCTATATCCGTGTTCTTGAAGAAATTAAACGAGAAGTTTAAGGAACAAGATATTTATGAGTTTTCAATATTTGATTTTTCAAAGGAAATTCAGAAAATTGAAGATACCTTCAAAGGAAAGAAACAAAGCGACAAGAAATATTCAATTATTAAAGATTTGGTAAAATACATAGCAAAGGAATAAAATAAGAATAAATAAAAGAAGATATTGTATTGTAGGTGAGAAAATATACTAAGGCAAGTTTATATTTATAGAAGCGGTAAACTACTCTATTATCGCCATTTTGGAAAAGCACTTAAGAAAGGAGCTTTTGAATCATTAGTAGGTGATTTAATGCAAGATGCATTCGCTAAAGGCGGTAAGAATGTAGAATATCACGATTATTATAAATATAGAATTTCATACATTACTGAAAAAGATTCTGAATTAATGTTTTTGTTTGTTACTGGGTTAACAGATAATTTCGAGAATATCAAAAAAGAACTAATAAAGTGTAAGAAAGAGTTTTTAAATTTATTTGAAGACATAATCCAACACAAGTTTGACGCTAAAACTTTTGAGATTTTTGACCCAACAGTCGATTCAATTCATAGGAATTTAAGACCAAAGATATCGTTAGTAGGGTTTTCTGGCGTAGGAAAAACTACAATAACTCGATTAATCAAATCTGAAGAAATCCCTATGGAACACATTCCAACTATAACTGGTGACATCGCTACAATCAAAATAGGAAAATTACACTTTCATTTATGGGATTTTGCAGGACAAGAACAATTTAGCTATTTGTGGAATAATTTTATTAAAGGAAGCGACGCTGTTTTATTGATAACAGATTCTACATTAGAAAACATAGAAAAAAGTAAATTTTTCTTAGAGCTCATAAAAGAGCAAGCCGCTCAAGCACATACATCTGTTATTGGTAATAAACAAGATTTAGACGATGCTTTGAAACCAGAACAAATAGAGAAAATATTAGGATTAAAAACCTATTCTATGATTGCAAAAGATTCAGGAAATCGGAATAAAATGATAACAATCATTGCTGATATACTTGAAATGAACTCAGAAGTTTCTCCACTATTGAAGCCATTGTTAGAGCGAGATGTTTTAATAGAAAAAGCAGTTAATGCTTTAGAAAACACGAAATTTGAGGAGGCTGCAACATATTTTGAGAAGATAAGTGATCTCTGCCTTGAATTAGGAGATGATTCTCTTGGGAAGGAATTTTACGAAAAATCACAAAAAATTAAAAGCATGCTTAAAGCGGCTAGTACACCTCAAGCAGAACCTGTAGATGCTCCACTTATGCCAGTAGAAACTCCACCTAAGCCTGAAGAAGCATCACCTAAACCTGAAGAAGCATCACCTAAACCTGTAGAAGCATCACCTAAGCCTGTATTAACACCACCTAAACCATCAGAAACACCACCTAAACCATCAGAAACACCACCTAAACCCGTAGAAGCAGCACCTAAACCTGTAT
>JAGXNR010000015.1 GCA_019894875.1 Promethearchaeota archaeon
CCTTAAAAAGAGTATGGCAATCTAGAATAAGTAAGGATGACTTTTCCTTTTTTTATTGATTCTTTTTTAACAATTCAAAAGATTTTGATTCATTTAACTAAAACATTAATAAGCCCATGGTTTTTTCTAAGCCTTTTGTTTAGTTTAAATATTCAGTGCTAGATATTTTTTCGAACAAAACATATTGGAGATTGATTTGTTTGAAGGTAAGACATAAAATTAGTATAACTTTAGCTTTGTTAACTGTACTCTCAGCTTTTCTGAAGTTCGCAACTTTCGGGTTGGCTCTTCACGGGGGCGAAGGAGTACCTTAAAAAAATAATACCTATATTCAAATAGAGCTAAAGATATATTTTTCTTTTTTTTATTCTTGTTTTTAACGACAGGGATTTTATCATTTTGATCCATACAATCTTCAATTTGAGGAAGATAAGTCCGAACAACGAATATCAATAAAAATTGTTAACACCTTATATAGAAAATCTGAGATTTCTTCTTCAAATGCTAATCAAGACATAATTCATTATCAATTAGTTATATCCTTAATTTTCCAAGAATCAAATTTTGGGATACGGAGAATGAAATGAAAAATTATGAAAAAATGATATAATTCTGTCAATATCGAAAATCATGAAATCATAGTAGAAGCGATTTATTCATATAATTGAAAAATAGAGGAAATATTTAAAAAGACTACTCCTACACAAATATTTCTTAATACAAAGAAAAAAAAAAATTATGCTCGAAATTACACCTTTTCACGTTTTAGAAGATAAAACGGATGATAATATTCACATAAACATAGATTCTATTACTCGAACTCTATTCAATAGGATAAAATCAGATATAGGTTTAGCTCCAAATATTCCTGACATCAAATTCCTTTTAACGAAAGAGATTTCACCCCACATTACAATTTTTCCCGATATATTTAGTATAGGGATTAAGAAATCTATTCAAAATAATGTAATGATTGTAGAAATTTACAAAGATTACAGAAAATTTCTTCCATTTATTATCCTACGGGAAATTTATAATTGTTTTATTCCCGATAAGTTACTAAACTATGAGATAATACAAGTGGTTATTAATCAACTCATTCTTTTCGAACTTTTCAAATCTCCTCATTTGAATAAATGGAGATCTCTTATCAGGAGATATCTAGAAAACACGGACCTATTCTCCAAAGGATATTCTCGATTATGGGTATTTGACAGGCTAGAACATTATTTTAAAATGTATGGCACAAGAGCGATTCAATTTTTCTTTCGGTATCTAAGGGGTAATATTACGCTATTGGGTGATAAAACAGGAGATATTCATGATATCTTTTTCCGAGAATTTTCAGATTACCTCTCAAAATCAATGCAAAATGATGAAATAATAGAAACTCTCAGATGTATACTAAGCATTTTTTATGAGGTAAAACATTGTAAAGATCTTTTAAGTTACAAAACATATTTTAGGCAATTCAAGGACAGTGGTAAGTTAGTTACCACTCTAAGTTTAAGTAAATTTATCACGAACATGAATTGGATTAACAGTTATAGTTATATTGCTCCCTCCTATCAATTGAATTGGAAAGCGATTAATATTTGTTTGATAGGTGTATTTTTGAGATTTAATCCAATTTTAGATAAAGGGAAACTCTTAAAAATAATGAGACAGTTTCCATTTTTCGCGTCTTTAAAAATATCAAATAGTAGTTTTGCCTTAGATCTTTCAGGATATATAGTAATTCCTAAAATTTATCTCACTGATTTTCTTAAGTTTATTGAAAAATTAAAAAATTTTGGTTATGTACTCAATCATCACTGTTTATTATTAAATATAAATGAAGATACTCTGAATTTGAATTATTTTCGGGAATATTCAAAAGATCATCGTGTAATAAATCCGAATCACCAACACTATAGCAGGAAATATGAAATAGATTTCAAAATAAATTATGGTTCAGAGTATTATAATATAGAACTATCCTTTCTCGATTTTTTAGTCCTTGATAGGATAAGATTCTTCTCTGTTACTGGGCTTGGATTTGAAAGAAGAAATGAAACATTAAATGTAATAAAGCCTGATTTACTTAATACAATCATAAATGAGCGAGCAAGGGTTAAAAATCTAGGAATTATTTTAGAAGTATTTCATAATTCACACGATCTGAAAAAAAAATTTCTACATTTCTTAGAAAGAAACAAAAAATTTGGATTTTTCTATATTCGTTCCACATTAAAAGAATGTTTAGCTTTTTTAAAAATAATGGAAGAAATCCTTGAAAAAACCCCGAATATAAGTAATGTATTTCAATTCCGAGAGTTACTTAAAGTTCAAAATGTTTCTCAATCGATCGAAGAAAATCTTACCTTACAAAACTCTACCATTCGAAAAATTGTCTATAGAGAAATTATACCTGCTTATATCAAGTCTAAAGAAGCTTACAAGAGAATATTGGAGGAATATAGAAGTTTTTATAAGTTATTCGAATCTTGCTTTTCATTGAAATTATTCAGTTTAAAAGGGATGCAAAAACTAGTTACCAAGAAAGATTTAATTAACACAATTTATAAAACTAAAAAAGCAAAATTAGAGAAAAGCTATGAGAAATTCAAACTCTACAAGATAACAAACAATAAAATTGAAAATATATTAACTAAATTTCTTAAAAATGACCCTCCTCTTATACAACCAATTTTAATTAACACTGTTATTACTAAAATGTTTACTAACGATTTTTTGCAATTATTAATTAAAGATACCCTAGAAAATCGCAATATAATTAATAGACTAAAGAGATACTTCCCCAGAACAGTAACAAATACATCAAAAGATTTAATCACTAATGAAACCATACTATATGTAGAAATCTCATGCCCCTATTTAACTAAAAACGAAAAAAATCAATTATTTTCAATCCTATTCAATAATTTTAAGGCCGACCTTTCTTATGGAAAATGCTATTTATGGAATGGGTTTAATCCTGTACTTTCAAGGAAGAACTTTTACGATTTTCAAGAAAAACAATTTTTTTATACAAAGGATCTCTATGAGCAATTCTTTCTTAGTATACAAAAAATCCTTGATAAGCCTTTTAAAATGCAGTTTGAGAAAAGGAATGAATTTCTTGAGAAATTATGGATAACCAGACAAAAAACACTAACAAAACTCCAATCAGAGGTGAAGATACACGATTCATTGGAAAATACCGATCTAACATTGGAACAACTAAATAAGCTTGTAAAGTTTAATATTACTCTTAGAAAAAATTTACTAAATGAAGAGAAGTTTAAAAACCAAAAAAAAGAATACTTCTTTAAAAATTATATTAAATCTATTAGGGTTATTCCAGCTTTTCAGCATTTTGGACTTGAGCAATTTTATCTTTATATATATCCATCAGATATTGATGAAATAGATTTTAAACTACTTCTCCTCAATACTTTTCAAAGAATCAACTATCCGGCATGTCTAGATACTTCAAATTCTTTCTTAATCAAATTTATAATGCCTTACAGAACCCCGAATATGAAATATGTAAATTGGTTAGTCAAAACAAAAAAAATCATCCGAGAATATGTAAGCTTTTCAATTAAAAAAATTCATCAAATTTTTCATATCAATTATAATTTAAGTTTTGAAGGTTGGGATTACGATGCAGGTAAATTCAAAATTTATATGCAATACATTCTTTTTAATCCAGATTACGAAATCCAAACACAAGGTATAAAAACCGTCGATATTGGAGAAAAGAGAGATTCAAAACGCTTTGGACCAACTTCAACAGAATTTAAAGATTTAATTCAAATATATAATTGGCGTTCTGTAGACTTAAAATCCTATTTTGGATCAAATAAAAATTCAATGGAAACTCGGATTTTAAATCTACTAGAAAAAGATCTCATATTTCCGTTTGTGAGGTTTAAGAATTTAGGATTTCAAGAAAAAATTCAAATTATTTTGCCAGATATAAGAGAAGAGCAAAAATCTATTATTTTTAAGATATTTAGCTTTTTTAATGCAGGATTTATCTATGAAATTAAAGGAGAGTTTTGCATTAATGGATTTCCTCAAGTGATAAAATTCGAGGAAGGATTAATGATTAAGTTATATTTTCCTAAATGCGAGATTAGTGAATTTGTTTCATTATTTGATTTATTGTTTCAATATATGGAAATTAAGCATCATTTAATCCTGAACGATTTAATTGATGGAAAAAATTTAATTAAATCCGTGTTCGGTAGTCTAGATTTTATGAAGACATACAATCCATTAAAGAATTTACAATGGAATGTAAAAGATAAAATTTGGATGAATCATAAATCATTTACAGAAAAATTTGAAAAGATTTACCCTGATTTAATGTTTGAAGATAAACCTCTGCAGAAATCATAAGGAAATTAAAAAGGGTAATGTAAAAATTGAAAACTAGAAAAATTAAGCAAAAAATACAGGAAGAGAGACAGTTTAAGATGGCGACTCGAGAAAAAAAAAGTATAACTATTCTATTAAATAGTAATGAAAAAAGGGCATTTAAAGAAAGTATTCAAACAAGGTTTAAATCACTGCTCAAACTAGAAACAATAAAAATACTTTCAGATTTAAATAATTACCAGAAATCTCATGTATGTCAAATCTGTAATCAAAAAATAAAAGATTTGAAGGTTATGAATTACTTTCAAATGTATACGGAAGATGGCGAAAGTTTTATAACATTTCATTTTTTTTGTGCTTTCAAACCAGGGACAACGGATGATTTTAATGAAATTGCTGGTGATTTTGATTATGTTTTTTATATCGATGATGAAGATGAGAAAGACATCTAAGAATAATAATGAGAAGAGAAGGAATAAGTAATTCTTCTTTATTAATTTTAGAAATATTTCTTCTTAAAAAATTCACATTATAGGCATCAATTCATCTATTTCTATTATTTTTTCCCTTCTTTTTGAGTTTTATATAAATCTTCAATATAACTTTCAAGATCTTTAAAGGCTCCTTCCTCTAGATCATTTAGTGAAATATTTTCTTCAATTTCTAATAAATTTTTTATATAGATTTGACCATCCACAGTTTTTTTTTCTTTTTTCTTTTTTCCAATTTTTTTCACCTTCAAATCGAAAAGACTCTTAAATACATTGACAAATTTTTTAAAATAATAACGATTGATTGGTTTGTTAGAATTCTTCCTTGGATTTTCATCCTGTCTTAACTTTTCCAAAATAATCGTATTATTTTTATATATTTCTGAATGATCCAATGAATTACGTTCAATATATGGTATATCTAGTACAAATGGTTCCTTAGCTGAATTAACTCTTATAATACATTGTCCTTCCTCTAAAATAGATAAATACTTTTTGTTTTCCACGTCGAGATTTAATAATTCACACATTATTTCTTTTTCTATATGATTTTTAAAGGTTAATACTATACCGTTATTTGCTAGGATTTCCTTGCTTATATCTGGTCGTGTAGCTAAAGTTACTAAGCATTCTCCCGTCCCTCTTTGTAGTAAAGCGATATCTTCTAAGTATGTGGTTATTTTACTTTTTTTTACTAAATCTTGAGGTGCAAAATATTGCGCATCCTCGATTATAGTAAGATGCTTAATTCCCTTAAAATCATTGGCACCTTGCATCAAATTTTTGTCCCATAAATATTTAAGTACCATATTTAAGAAGAAGAGAGCATCTTCTTTTTCACCACCTAAACGGATAATTGAGCTTAAATCTAGTAGGATGTTTCTGTCGAATAATTCATCTATGCTTATTTTATTATTTTCTTCAAAGAGTGCTTTTAAGGGGCCCTTTGAAAATCTTCTGATTCTATTTTTAATACTAATAAGCGTTTGATTTAACATAGGTATTATATTCTTGTTTTCTTTCAAATATATATTGCAAAATTGTTCAAAGCCTTCCCAATTTTGGTATTTTTTATCTTGACAGGTTTTTGTTAATATCTCAACCAAAACTTTTTCCATCTGCGGAGAGAACTCAGCCTTATCATCTAAAAACTGCCCACTTTTTAAAATATCAAAGATTCGTTCTGCGTGAATAATCGGACTTACTTTACCAGGATTAAAAATATTAATGGAGAAATTCTCTCCCGGCCAATATATAAGTACATCCTCAATCCTTTTTTGTAAAAAATGATATTCTCCCTTAAATTCTACTAGAAAAAATGGGGTCTTAAAAATTTTTGAAAAATTAATTAAAAAATTCATAAGGAAGGTGCTTTTTCCCGTTCCTGTTGCTCCACATATGAACATATGCTTTTCAAGATCTTTTCGCGACAAGAAAAACTTTTGTTTTCTAAATTTACCCTTTAAAATTCGTCCTATTGGAATTTCGCCCCTTTTTGAAATTAGGCGTGTTGGTTTTTCTAAGATGACTATACTTTCATTAACGTGGAAAGCTACTAATAAATTAAGTATGATAGATGAGAAATAAAAGATAATCGATAAATTGAATAAGATTGTGGGGAGAATCACTTCATAGCTCACCTCAAAAAATAACTTTGGATCATTCATAATAAAGTAAGGTAAATTCAGAGTAAGAAAGATAGTTGTGGTTATTAATAAAATGATTAGCAATATCCTCTTGAAAGAACAGCTATGACTGGATTTTCGATTTAAATAGTAAAGGACATTGACTATTAGATTAAGCATGCTTAGAATTAAAAATATTAAGAAAGTTATCATAATAACAAGAGTTTTATTTCTTCATTATCTTGAGGTTTTAAAAACCTCAATAATTTCCTTACTCTTATAGAATATCTTAAGATCTAACCGTAGGAAATTTGTTACTATTAGAAATAAAGCTAATAAAGCAATTAAACATTAAGGGCAGCATAATTTTAATAATTTAGTATGAGTACCAGTCATATTACAAATTTAATTCACTTCAGATGTATAAACAGAGATATTAAAAATCAAAATCATGGATATTTCGTAAACTTTTTTAATTTTATGACTTAGAGATCTATATAAATAAAAGTTTTAACTTTAATATAAAAAAGTGAATATGAAATGGCACAATTATCTGGCGTCCCAATTCTTATATTAAAAGAAGGGACAGAAAGGAAACAAGGAAGAGATGCTCAAAAAAACAATATTGCCGCTGCAAAAGCTGTTGCTGAAGCTGTTAGAACTACACTTGGCCCAAAAGGTATGGATAAAATGTTAGTTGATTCACTAGGAGATGTCACGATTACTAATGATGGTGCTACAATATTAGATACTATTGATGTTGAGCATCCCGCAGCTAAAATGATAGTTGAAGTTGCTAAAACACAAGATGACAAAGTTGGAGATGGAACAACGACTAGCGTTATTATTTCAGGTGAACTATTGAATCTAGCACAAGAGTTAATGGAACAATCGGTTCATCCTACAATAATTTTTCGAGGATACAGAAAAGCATTATTGAAGAGTAAAGACATTCTACAGGATTTAGCAATAAAGATAGATCCTAACGATAAGGAGACACTAATGAAAGTTGCAGAAACTTCTATGAATAGTAAATTAATATCCGGTGTAAAAAGGCACATTGCAGAAATCGCAGTCAAAGCAGTAAGTCAAGTCAAAGAAAAACGTGGGGAAAATATAATGATTGATTTGGATCAAATTCAGGTTATTAAAAAAGAAGGAAAAAGTCTCTTAGATACTAGTATTATTGATGGTATAATAGTAGATAAGGAAATAGTCCATCCAATGATGCCGAAATCGATAAAAAATGCAAAAATAGCCTTAATTAATTCCGCACTAGAAGTAGAAAAAACAGAGTTTGATGCTGAAATAAGGATACAAACCCCTGATCAGATTAATAAATTCCTTGAAGAAGAAGCAAATATGCTAAAAAATCGGGTATTAAAATTAAAAGAACTTGGAGCAAATGTAATCTTTTGTCAGAAAGGTGTTGATGATAAAGCACAGAACTTTCTTGCAAAAGAAGGTATGATAACTGTTCGAAGAGTGAAAAGATCTGATATGGAAAAGTTATCAAGAGCAACTGGTGCGAAAATTATCAACAATATCTTTGAAATAAGCCCGAATGACATAGGAAGTGCAGGAAAAGTCGAAGAAAAGAAGATTGGAGATGACAATATGATCTTTGTATCAGAGTGTGCTGATCCGAAAGCGGTGAGCATACTGATTAGAGCAGGGATAGAACATGTGGTAGATGAAGCAGAAAGAATGCTTCATGATGCTTTATCTGTCGTCAGAGCTGCAATAGAGCTTCCCTATATTTTACCTGGTGGCGGTGCATCTGAAATAGAGTTAGCAAAAAGGTTGAGAGCTTATGCCAGATCAATTGGGGGTAGAGAACAATTAGCTATTGAAATTTATGCTAATGCTCTGGAAATAATTCCCAAAACTCTGGTAGAAAATGCGGGTTACAATCCTGTAGATTTAATAGTTGAGTTGAGATCAAAACATGAAATTGAAGATGGAAAATCTATTGGGATAAATATCGATACAGGAAAACCCGATAATATGATAAATCTTGGAGTTATTGAACCACTATCAATTTTAACACAAGCAATTCAGTCTGCTACAGAGGTATCCTCTATGATCCTTAAAATCGATGACGTAATAGCCGCTTCCACTTTATCTAAGGGTGGAATGGATTAATTTTTTTTGTTTTTATTTTTTTCTCATTTTATTAAAAATTATTTATCTCCTTGAATTGAATGCCCCAGTTAAATTTTGAAAGGATCAAATTCCCATAATCATTAAAATTTGTGATGAAGAGTGCTGCGGCTAAAGCCTCAGCAGAACTTAATTTTTCCCACTTTCCATAATTTACGGGATTCGCTGCAATTAAAGAAGGTAATTTACGATAATTCCCGTGTTCTAATTCGGAGAATTTTAATAATTTTTTCCATGAACAATCAATTACTATCAACCCATACTTTAATATCAATTCTCTATCATTAATGGAAATAATCTTTTGAGCAAAAGGGTTTAGAATTATCGAATTTTTTAAATTTCCCTTGATCCCTTTTATTATTTTTAAAAGATTAAACCTATTCAATTTTATTGCGGTACATTTTTTTGGTTCACACTCGTTATAATGAAGACAGTACAATTTCGGTTTTGACCAATTTAAAGACAAATTTCTCATTATTCTGATAAAGAAACCAAAACTTTTAGATATTAATTATCAAGTTAAAACAACATTTTAGGCGTTTATTACTCATATTTAAAACTAGTAAGAACATTAACTGATTTTATAAAGTTCTCCGTTGTCTGTTCACTACCCAATACTTGCATTATTGAATATACTATATTCCTTGACTCACAAATAACAGGTATACCTCCATATGTTAAAGCAAATAAGCCAATAAATGAAATATCTTCAACATTAGATGAATTTTCCACATTTGAATAGTTCAACGTTCCCGCAGGACAAGCAACTAGCCCATAAAAATGCTCAGCATCTCTACCGGAGATCGCAACATAACATAACAGGTTTCCTATTGAACTTCCCTCAGATTCTTCTTTCATTTTTTGGAAAGCAACATGAGCATTTGCTGAAAAGGCTTCGATGGATATAGGTAAATCCTGACCACTAACCTCTCTAGCATCTAATGTGAGCCCTGATCCCCCTACTAATCCATATCTTATGAAGATCGGGTTCTGAAGAGAATCCAAAATTGTGCTGATTGCAGAAAGTAAGTTCGATGGTTCAACATTATCTTGTGAATAAGAAACAAATGGAACCTCTGATCCCATTCCAAAAAGATACATAGCACTCCTAACTTTATCACAAAATCTCTCGATCTCTGCTTCAGTTTCATCCCCATTACCAAAAAACTCTCCCAATTTTTGTTTCAAATAATACATTGAAGCAGCTAAATTATCTGCATCTAATGGCCATTCTTTATGATAATCATGAACAATGGTTAAGAGTGTTTCATTAATTCTAATTGTTATTAAACACACTTTATCGAAGAATGAAAATGAAATGACTTGATCTTTAATATTCAGATCTTCCCAATTCTCTTCACTTGCCATAAAAGCAGCTGATGCGAGACTTGTAATTTGATTTGGATTTAAGTCTATATCGCTTTTTCTTCCAATCTTTGCTATAGAAAGACCATTTTGATCACAAAGCAGCACCAAAATAGTACCATCTGACGCGCGTAAAATAGATGTTAAATGTTTTATTAAAGAATCTCTTACACTCATTAAAACGACCAAAACTTTTTTGTGTTAAGCAACATTATTTTCTCTTATATAATATTATAAATTTTTATCATTTATTTCAATCGTATATAAAATTGAATTTTGTCATAATAAATTTTTTAATTTTATATCTTCTTATTAAAATATTAATTCTATAGTTTGTTTTTAAATCGCGGGAATCGCCAAGTATGGTCAAAGGTGGTGGACTTAGAATCCATTCTCGTAGGAGTTCGGGAGTTCAAATCTCCCTTCCCGCATTTTGAACCTTAAATCTTAATAGTGTTAATAGAAAAATCATCAACTTTTTTTAACTTCAAACAAGAAAAGAAAAATTTTAATGTTTACTGACTCTATTATTAATAATCGTTTAAGAGTTCTAAAAACGGTTTATAGAAAAAGCTTGATAAAATAATAGTACCACGCTCCTGTAGTGTAGTCCGGCCAATCTTTCACCATATCTAGATGAATGGGCTTGGCATGCTAGGCTTTCACCCTGGTGACAATACAGATCGTTTCGGATCGTATCATTAACCGGGTTCGAATCCCGGCAGGAGCACAATCTTTCACTCTTATTAATTTAAGGATTTAGATAATTACAAAAATCATGCATTAGATAGAGCAACTTAACAGATTCCTTAAAGAAATCATAAAAAAAAGAGAAGAAAATTAGTTTTCGGTAAAAATTTTTATAAATGCACTTAATTCTGTAATTGCAAATATATTGCTTTTTTCGTATGCAGCAATATCTTCCTTGTAAAACTCTAATAGGCATTTTACACATTCAAATGTTTCTCCATAATCAATAGTATATTCCCCACCACATCTAGGACATTATATTTGTTCGAGCTGTTTTTCATTTTATATCACTTTTTTTATTATTAAAAAGAGGAAGGAGTTGATCTCGGAGTTAAAGATAAATAATGATGACTCGACTGTAATCTTATAACTTTTAAATGGTTTCTATTTTGGGGAAACTAGTTAAAAAGTAAGTGAAGGAAGTACGCCCCCGGCATGGTTTTCTTCTTGCTCAGAGATTGAACAACGAAATCGAACATGCGACCGCCCAGTTAACAGCCGGGTGCTCTACCTAGCTGAGCTACGGAGGCATAATTAAAATTTTTTTATATATAGTTTTATTTAATATCCTATTTAGTTTTTACTCATTCATCATTATTGTCTTCTAAATGACTAATATTAATTTCATTCAGTTTGAGTCGCAAAATAAATCAACCATTTCCCCATAGCTTGAAATGATTCATTTATGTTTAAATTATTTTTTGAAGAACAGAATACACATTGATTACATTTTGCTTGTAAGGCATAATTATTCGCAATTTCAAAGTCTACTTCATGATTTTGGAGGTCCCATTTCATACCCATTAGAATTATAGGGACAAAACCCGCTTTTTGACGGATAATTTTAAGCCATTCCGGTATTTCTCGAAATGTATCATAATCTGTAATATCAAAACATATAAATGCTCCACTTGCACCTTTGCAATAATCAGGCAAGAGTTCGCGGAATCGTTTTTCACCCGCAAAATCCCATAATTGCATTTTAACGGCTTCTCCAGTATCGAGAATTTCAGATTTTGTATGAAATCCTGCTCCAATTGTCATTTTATATCCCTCTTCGAATTTTCCGGTACAATAACGCGTTATCATTGCTGTTTTTCCCACACCACCAGAACCCGCGACAATGACTTTAAATATCCATGAGCTTTGCATTATAGTAAATCACATAATTATTCTAGCATAAAGAACACGCTTATTTATAAATAATAAAAATTTTACTTTATATACTTTATTGATTGCGTTTTCTTTTAAATGGGGCAAATTAGATAAGAAAAAAATTAATCAAATTTTCAATTAGCTCTTTTTAAATAAGAATAGAGTCATTTTCTAAAATGAATAAGGTTTTTATAAGATTTTATTCTATTAATGTTTAGTACTGTATTAATTAATAATAAATATATTTTTAATAACGAAGGTTGTGATAAGAAAGCATTAAAGACGACGACATATGTCCATTATGTAGCTTTCCAAAAGAGCTTTGCATTTGTGATAGCTTAAGTGCCGATGAACAACAAATAATAATCTCAAACGCTAGGCGTAAATGGGGGCGGGTTGTTACTGTTATTTCTTTTGTCGGAAATTTTGATGTAAATTTGAAAAATATTTTAACAAAAGCAAAAAAAAAATGTGCATCTGGCGGAACTGTGAGAGATAATGAAGTTGAACTACAAGGAGATCATCGATTTAAAATGAAAAAACTATTAATCGATTTGGGATTTCCTGAAGAAAACATTCTTATCCAACAGTAACCAGCATTATCTTAAGATGATTGCAAGCATTTATTTTTAGCAAAGTATTATACTAATAATTATTTCAATCTTTAAGCATATTTAATTTTGCACTTAATATGGATTCTATAATCTATAAAGTAATATTCAAAGCATTTGAGCAACTTGAGAATAGAAATCTTACATTAAGTTTTAAAGATTTAAATGTGAAAAATCCGATAACTATTCCTGCAAAATTGATATTGGAATTAAAAAATTTAAGTATTAAAAATAATAACATAATCTCATTTCAAAATATTGAAGAAGTTATAGTCGTGGGAAATGTTGAGACAAAACTTAAATATAACTATTATTTAGTCATCCTATTTACTTCTAATGGAGAAAAACAAGGACATTTAATAGGTAACGTTAAAAATTTAGGTGATATATTAATTGGTGTTTGGCCATTTAATCAATTACTTTCAAACATGACGTCTGAGATAATCCATGAAATATATAATAATATCATTAAGAATACTGAAAAATTTAGTAATATTTGTTTGATATCTCAATAAGAACGTTGAATTGTAGCACCAATTTTAGAATTAAGATATAGTCGATTTACAAATTTTTTAAATTCTCCTTCAAGTAGCATACCCGTTCTAGCACCTAGTTTCTGGATTTTTAGTGAAACTGCTACATTTATGTACTTTACTGATTTCTCTATATCCCATTTTCGGATCCAATAAGTAATATAAAAAGCAGCATCAAAGGTGTCTCCCGTTCTTGTTGTATCAATAACTTTGGCAACACCAAATATGAGAATTTTTTTTGAAACTTTTCGGTTGAATTTATTGCACCATTACGTCCTAGTGTTATGATTACAACAGGTATTCCTCTATTAATTAAATCATTAGTAGACTCTTCAACCCAATCAATGACCTACTTTCCCTAAACCAATGATTTCGTGTTGAATTATGATTTAATTGGACTTTAATAAGCAAATAATAAGGAATCATAAATAAAATTAATTTCGGATTAAGTTTCAATTTTTTTTATTGTCATTTCTAACTCTTCATCAATATTTAAATATTTAAATTCATAAGCCATTATTTCATATGAATTTGAATAATCACTGAATTTTGCTTTTCCTTTAATTATTATGTCTTTACCTAACAGTTCAGAGGATTTTTTCTCTAAAAATTTATCAAAATCAGGTGTTTCCTTAATTTGAACGAGTTTTTCAGTTTTAACCATTATAAGTTTTTCTGCTATATCACCAATAAATGTTACTCTAATTGAACCGCTTCCATCATCAATTATTAGATTGATAATCATTCGAAATTCTGTTTCGTTTGCTGTATTACACGTGCAATTATCCACTTTTTTGAAGCACTTTGTACATGCCTCATAAATTGTTATATTACTAAGATCTCTGGCAATAAAACCCTTTAATTCAATATTCGTTGAAGCATTAATAGAATCGATTTTTTGGTAATTACCCGAAAAATTAGTTCGGGAGTTGGTTTTCGTTATGTCTATCATCTTCAGGTTTTCAATTTCAAATTCCTTTAATTCTAAAGTTGATTCATCAATTAAGGAAATTTCATTTCTTTGTGAGAAGTTGCTATACTTTACCATAACGTTTTTTAACAGTAACCCTTGGCCAATAGATAATTTTTCTGAGAATTCCTCCGCTTTTTCTCTCCATAATGTAATTCTAATCCCATCTGTATCATCACTAACTACAAATCCTAAAAGGGGAATTTTTTCACCAGATTTTGACTCAATAGTTTTAAAATTATCAATTGAAGTTACTTTCCCTTTAAATGATACAACACCTTTATGATTTTGAAGTATTTCAATATTCTGTACTAGTTCTCCATTTATTTGGATGTTTTTTGATATCTTTTTAACAACCGAGCTTCTATTAGCGTACAAATCAATAGATTTTGAATCGTATGTGTTTAATCTTGGGGTAAGATTAGATATTGTGATAACATCATTAATTTCTAAATTTTCAATTTTTTCAATTTCATCGTTCCAAAAAGTTAATCGTGTAGATCCTGTAGAATCTAAAAGAGTTAGAGATCCCACCTTTCCTAATTCACCATCTTTTTTTGTAAACTCTTTTATTGGTGAAATTTGAATTATTTTCCCTTCAATTGATATGGTTTTTAGATTTAAATTAATTTCATTTATATTAGTCAGTTTAAACTTTATTTTGGGATACTTTTTATAATCTACATCATCGGGAGATAATAATAACTTTCCATATCTTCCTATATGTATTTCCAGTTCATCATATCTCCCTTTCCTTGCAATTCCGTTGATGATTTTAACTAATTCATTTATTTCAAAATTATTATCATTAAATATATTTACATGGTCGTCCCATAATACAATTCGAATATCTCCTGTCTTATCGTGTAATAAGAAAGAACCCACATAGCCAACTCCTCCATCATTCTTATTAAACTTGTTAACACGATAAATTTCCTTTATTCTTCCGACCATATTGATATTTTTCATAGTAGGAGTAATATCAGAAATATTAACTTCGATGTCCTTTATTAGATCTTTATTCTCCTCCTTTACATCAACACCTAATTCTCTGGCTATAATAAATAATGCCCCTTCTTCAGATATTAAACCTTTTAATTCATTCTTCTTATCTCCAACCATATCTTGAATTTCCTTTCTCGTTAAGCCCGTATTTTCAATGATCTTGTTTATATATACCTCGGTTTTCATTTCACTCATAATACTATAATTTGCCTATTCTTTAAAATTAAATTAGTAATTATTATTTAAAAAAAAAATTATTTATTTGTTAATTAAAATAATTATTCTTTTAAAATTAGAGAGTATCTGATATAGGTAATTTTTCATTTATTTAATATTAAATTAAATGATTAAATCTTAATCCAAAAACCTTTTTTCAAACTTTAATTTAGAGATTTATGAGAGAATTTAAAGTAATTCCCGTTATAGATATTCTAAATTCAAAAGCAGTGCACGCAATAAGAGGTGAAAGAGAGCACTATAAGCCGCTTATTTCGAAACTATTTAAAACTTCAAATCCCCTCGATATTTTACAAGTTCTTGCATATAATTATGAGTTTAAAGAATTCTACATTGCAGATCTAGATGCTATAATTAATAACAAACCTAATTTTCACCTTTTAAGTAAAATACTGAAGATGGCAGATCTAAATATAATGATTGATCCCGGAATAGTTAATAACAATGATATTCTACATTTTTCAAAATTCGATATTAATAAATTAATAATTGGGTTAGAAACAGTCAGAAGTTTTAAAGTTATTAAAAAAGCTCTAAATATAATGGGGCAAAATAAATTAATTCTTAGTATCGACTTGTTTAAAGAAATAGTATTAGCACATACTAAGAGAATAAAAGATAAAAATCCGATAGAGATTGCTAAAACTATGGAAGAAATCGGTGTAAAGGAATTAATACTTTTAGACTTATTTCGAGTAGGTCAAAAAATTGGGGGAATTCCAGAGCAATTTTTAAAAATTAAGGATTCATTTGGAGGAAATATCTTTGTAGGTGGCGGAATAAAAGATTATGAAGATTTAATAAAATATAAAGAATTCAACTTCGCAGGGGTTTTAATTGCAACCGCGTTATATGATGGTACAATAAATATTGAAAAAGTACGAAATCTTTCTCTTTTATAAGTTTTATTCTATAAAAATTACTCCCGTGCTCGAAACATTCAAAGATTTTTTACAAACGGGGCAAGTTTGTTTCATTTTAACCCAGTCAGTTAAATGATCTTTATGTGCTTTTGCTTCACATATAGGACAACCAGTAACTTCATCAAAAATCTCAATATTTTTCCCACATACAGAACATTTTGTTTTCGAAGCAGTAGATATTTTAATCAAATCCTTCTTTACATCTAATACTACTTTTTCAGTATTTTCTGCAGTAGGGTTAATCTGTTTTAATTCATCTCTGGTATCAACGCAAAATATCGATCCTTCCGTGTCATCCTTCTTATTCCCAATCCACACTACCTTTCCTTTAAAATAACTTGAGCCATCATGTTCTAAAGTTAAATTGAGTCTTCGATCTTCCATAACATAAGTTTGTATTACTTTAGTATATTTTAGATCCATATTTGAAGCCAGTTGGTCAATTACTTCTTTTGGTTCTTTAAATACTTCATTTGTTATTTCTAATTTTGTAATTTCTTTAGGAGACATAATAACTTAATATTCTTTTTTTTATATTTAATAAAAACGATTTAATTTAAATTTTTATATAATATTGTTAGATTATTCAACTTCCCACTCTTCATTAAATACTGAAAATCTTAGTTCTAATATTTTATATTTCATAGATTTCAAATTAAATAATTAATTAACATCTCAATTAAATTCTTTAATATTTTTAAATTATATGTATAATAATTATGCCACACAAAATTCAACTTCTCATAAGCCCAAAAACAATTGAAGAAGCTAAAATTGTGATATCATCTCAAGTTGATATTGTTGACTGCAAAAATCCAGAGGAAGGTTCCCTCGGAGCAAATTTTCCCTGGATTATAAAAAAAATGAAAGATATGCTTCCTAGAAATTGTTCACAAATGTTAAGTGCTACTATAGGGGATTTTCCCAATCTACCGGGATCAGCGTCTTTGGCAGCATTAGGTGCGGCGGTTTCGGGAGCAGATATAATAAAGGTGGGATTAAAAGGTCCAAAAAATATAGAAGAAGGGATTAATTTAATGAAAAATGTTGTTAAAGCAGTAAAGAATTATAATAAAGATATTTATGTTGTTACTGCGGGATATGCAGATTATTCAAGAATGGATAATTCCCTTGATTTTCTGGCAATCCCTACAATCGCGGCTAAGGCTGGTGCTGAAGTTGCTATGCTTGACACATATATTAAAGACGATAAAGGCTTATTTGATTTTTTGAATGTTAATCAACTAATTGAATTTAAGAATAAAGCTAACAACTTAAATTTGAAAGTTGCATTAGCGGGCAATTTAAAGAATAGCGTTTTACCAAAAATCAGGAAAATTAACCCAGATATAATAGGTGTTCGAAGTATGGTATGTGAGGGACATGATAGAAACAAGGGTACTATAAGATTAGATCTTATTGAAAATCTAAAATCTCAATTATCTAATTAAATGCTTGTTGACTCTTTTTAGAAGAAAATATTTAATAATTTGATTCATTTGATACGATTCCTTTAATAATATGTTTCATTTAGATTTTCTAAAGTTTGTTTTATCAAATAATAGATAAAACCTTTGAATTTTAAAATGTTGCTGGAAAAGAATACTTATGCTGTTTCAAAAAGAATTGGGGATCATTGGTTTAGGGAAAATTGGCTCTACTATATTGAGGGTTTTAGTAAATTCAAAAACAATAGAACCAGAAAAAATTATTATTCACGATATACAAAAAGATATTCTACTAGACCAGTCTAAGGAGACAAAAGTAGATTTTGCTGAAAATAATAAATCTGTTGTTCAAAAATCTAAATATATACTAATTGCGGTATTACCTCAAGTTATAGATGATGTGTTAGATGAGATTAGCCCTGTAGTCTCTGAAGATCACGTTATAATTTCAATTGCTGCGGGAATTACAATTGATCATATTAACCAACATTTCGATAAAAGTGTGAGTATTGTAAGAATAATGACTAATACACCTGCCTTAGTAAGAGAAGCAGCTTCAGCTATTTCATCTAATCAATTTATAAAACAAACGGAGTTAGAATATGTTAAGAATATATTCAATGCCCTTGGGCTTGTTGTAGAGTTAGAAGAAAAACACCTTGATGCGGTTACGGGATTATCTGGAAGCGGTCCAGCATATTTATTCATTATTATAGAATCTTTAGCTGATGGGGGTGTAAAAATGGGACTTCCCAGAGCCATTGCCGTAAAATTAGCTGCCCAAACAGTATTAGGTGCGGGAAAATTAGTGTTAGAAACACAAAAACATCCTGGAGAATTGAAAGATATGGTAGCAAGTCCCGGTGGTACAACCATTACTGCAATTCATGAACTTGAATCTGCCAAATTAAGAGCAACACTCATTAGTGCGGTAGAAGCCGCGACTTTAAAATCAAAATCAATGAATAAAGAAGTTTAAATTATTTCTTATTTAAAATATTCGGCCCCATCATATTAATCGATAAATTAAACACCTTAATTTCAGGTTTATATGAATTAAAAATCTCTTTAACATCTTTTTCATCTTCTTCTTTACAAATTGCAAAGACCGATCTTCCTAACTGATTCATACTTGCTCCTAAAATCTTTAATTTATTTAATCGTTGAATTAAATCTTCAACCTTACATAATCCAAGGATTTTAAGTATTTCAGTTTCTTCTACGAACTCAATTGATGCTTTTATAAAGGTTTTTATATTTCGGTCGTGTAATAATTTTGTTTGTGCTCTTCTACCTGCTAGTTTTATATTCATATTTAACTTAGGATCTGTTAATATCGATTTAGTGTGTATCATCCCAAAGGAACCGCATATTATTCTCAAATTTTCTGGTACTTCAATACTCTCAGAAATACAAGGATAACCCGGTTCTCTAAGTATGCATAATCCACCACGTAATTGACCACAGACAGTCCCTAAACCTGTACGATTCATAACTTCTGCAACATGAGCTATTCTCCCTCTTTCTCTAATAGACAATCCTAAATTCAGGACATGATCTAACCCATAAATTGAACCTAATGCTCCAGAACCACTTGCTCCAAATCCACATCCAACAGGTAAATCAAATTCATGAAAAATTGTAATTTTTACTGAATTTTCTATATATTTTTTAACACCATTAAGGATGTAATAACTAGTTTCGGCTTTTTCATCCATCCTTTCATTGTCTATAAATATATTTATTTCACGGTCGCTAGATTTATCTAATTCTTCAATTTTAATCTCAGTTCTTCCAACGGCACTTAAATTGAAACCAGCACCTCGTGATCCAATTCTTTCAGGATTACCAATTTTTTTACCATCAATTTCATCTACAATTTCAAAAAAACCTGAAATTCTATGAGGTACTACAACAGTTACTTCTCCTTTATAAGGCGTCATATATGGTAAATAACTTAATTTAGTTAATCATCTATATATTATTAAATAGATAATTACAATGAAAATGTTATGAAAAGAAATACTGTTATTAAAATAGGTGGATCTTTATTATTCACTGACAAGAATAAAATAGATACAGATAAGATTACTGAATTTTGCAGTATTTTAAAAAGTAATAAGGATTCTGGAACTATTATTGTTGTTTGCGGAGGTGGATCAATCGCACGGAAATACATTGATGCTGTTAGATCACTTAAAGGATCTGAGTCTTTATCTGATATTTTTGGAATAGAAGTATCCCGAATTAATTCAAAATTACTCACTGCCACCTTACAGGATTATGCTTATCCCCAGATCCCAAAATCAATGGAAGAACTCTCTTTAGCTCTGCTCTTTAATAAAATTATTATTATGGGGGGGCTACAACCAGGTCAATCTACTACATCGGTAGCTTTAGAAATAGCCGAATTTATAGAAGCTGAAGAGTTAGTAATTCTGACAGATGTTAATGGAATTTTTAATAAAGATCCTAAAAAGTTTAACAATGCACAATTGATAAAACATCTTACATATGAACAACTCGAAAATTTAATTTTAAATCAAAAAGACGAGAAACAAGCAGCAGCAGGTGAATATCGAATTTTTGATTTTGTTTCGCTTCAAATTTTAAAACGTAGTAATATTCGAGTCATCGTCACCTCCGGAAAAGATCTAGGTGAATTCAGTAAATTATGGAATGAAGGAAAAGAAATAAGTGGAACCAGAATCTCAAAAGAGTAAAGAATACATAAATTATATTAACTAATATAATTTTACAAAGATAACTTACAAGCTAGAAAAACTCATAGGTAAAAAAATGTCTCAAGTTTCTTGGAAAGACCAAATTAAGAAAAAATGGGGTCCCCATAGTCATTGTCCTGTTTGTGGCAAAGCTATGCCAACAGATAAGAAATTTTGTAGTCAAAGTTGCAAGGATAGCCTAGTAGAACGTGAAAGAAAGCAGAAGAAGAAGGGAAGATTTCAATGTATCTTCTTGATTATAATGATGGTGGGAATGGTATTAATCTTATTTCTCCCGAGTCTCTTTGGTTAAGAATTAGAAATCAAGATTAATATTTTTATTCTTAATTAATACTCCTTATTAAATACTAGAAGTAGTTTTGATAATCTAGACTTTAAGAAAATGCAGGGAGTGGGATTCGAACCCACGAAGAGCTATCTCACCGGATATCTCATCAATAATTGGAATAATCAACGGTAGTTAGATTAAAATGATCTTGAATCCGGCTAATAAGAATTACGTTTTCTCAATAGAGTCCGGCACCGTTGGCCAACTTGGTTATCCCTGCTTTAGGAATTTATAAATAAAATAATAATTCAAGGAATAAAAATCATTTTATGAACTTTTATTCCTTTTCTAAAATCTCCTCCAAAATCTGGTTTAGAAAATTAATTATAGATTTTACGATTTTTTCGTCTTCTATCTTACTTTTTAAAAATAATAAAAGTAAAACAGGAGCATTTAATACGGTAGATACTCGTTCAGCTATTATTGTGCTTAATAAATTACTCTTTATACCAAATAAATTATAAGAAGTAGTGGGTGATTTAACTCCCTTAATAATTGAAGGACTCCCTAAAGTAACATTTCCTATTCCCAAATCTCCTTGATCAGAAATAAGTAATAGATAGCTTTTATGTAACTTGAAGAGAGTTACGTAAATTTTTATTTTTTCAACCTCTATATTTTGTTCTACTAGTAATTTCATTACTTCTTCTTCTTTCTTTTCGATTTAGGTTTAATATGAAATTTTTATAGAAATCAACCCGATGATATTACTACATCAGATAATCTCTGTCTTCTAATATCAAAGTCATGATCCAAATGAATTGTAATGCAATGTTTATCCTCACTTTCGAGATTTTTATGAACAAAACTTATGGGTACAATAGGTAATTCAGATTCTAGAACTAATTGTTTTGGTATTGGAATAGGAATAACAGCGTTACATCTTTCACAATTAACTAAAACAACCTTTATATCTGGAGACTCGACTTTTTTGATCCTTGCTAAAACATCTGGAGCTAGATCGGGAGAATTAATTGAGAGTCTATCTTCTTTTTTAGGTGGTTCAGGAATAGAAGGTATCCCTAGCTCTACATCTTCCTTTTTTGAAATTTCATTTAAATTTGTTGATTTTGACAAACTTCTTTCTTCCTTATTCTCTATCCCCTTTTCATATTTTTCGATTTTCGATTCAATGTGTTTATCCTTCTCCCTCATAAAATTTCCCTTTTTGTTCTTCTTGAGTTTATTCTTGGATTCAATAACTGTTACTATTAAAATAAAATTTAGATTTTACTAATAATATGATATCCGAAATTATTAAAATTTAGTCAAAAATCTTTTATGAAAATTTTATTTGACAAATTAATAAAAAATTAATAAGGAATGTTGATTTTGTGAAAATTCACACACCAAAGATTTGTCTTAATTCATTGTATATTTTTGATAATTCAGAAATGATTTGTGTATTATTTTGTTGAAGATAATAACTAATATATCCTGCTAAACCTTCCCCTTCTTTTACCCAATCTAAGAAAGCTTTAATTTCGCCTTGTAATTGGGGATCTACTCCAGCGCCCCCCACTGAAGGCACGGCCTCAACCGAGTTCCCCCCTACGGAGGCCGCTCCACCCATTTGCGAGGCTTTTTGGCCTAATTGAGCATTTTGGTCAACAAATCCTGCTTTTGAGCTCATTGATCCAAGTGCTCTCTGAACATCCATTGCAGCCCCACGAGCATCCCCATCGGGCTGAATATAGCAAATAAGTTTATGTTCATCATCTTTTGCTGCGCAAATGCTTCCTTCACCTTTTAAAGATATAGCAACTAAACGTTCAGTTTCCATCTGCAACATTGAATATTTTACTCCAGAAACTATTATGAATTGAGCATTCTGGCCCATCCAGCTTGAAACTATTCTATCAACATCTCCACTAATATCCCAATTATCTGTAGTATAAACAATTTCTTTACCCTTAAGTACCGCTGCGGCTATTATATTAGGATCTGATTGCATCAAATTATATACTGCGGTTGCAGGATCTTCTGGCATCTTTTTTTTCCTTTTTTTATGATTTTATATTAATCTTTAACAAATTAGCGAAATTACAATTTATTATAAAATAATTATAAACTGATTTTTTAAAAATTTATCTATATCATAATCATAGCATTTTATATCTTTTTTTTACTATTTATTTTCCCAAATTTAAGGTTAAAATATGATTTAAATTTTTCAAAGTTCACTTGATTTTTTTCTCGATATCCTAATTCAAAATTCAGTTTGTCTTTATCATCATCTTGGTGTAAACCATCTTGTTTTTTCAAATTATTAACATGATCATTAAGGTTTTCAAGGTTTTTAAACAGTTTACCGCATACTGGGCAACTTGGTGACTCCTTTTCTAAAAATTCTTTAGGTATTTTAACAATAACAGGAATTTTGTATTTACTATTGGGTTTCCTGGAGCCTAGCGACAATAATGTCGTATAAATTTTCCAAAGGGGGAGTAATTAAAAAAAATTTTACTTCCATGCCTACATTCCCAATATAAAACATCCATGCCACACTTTGGGCATTTAGTTTGAAAGGATCGAAGATAACGATGTTTACCGTGAATCTTATAATAATGTCGCATTATATTAAGAGAAAGAAGAAACTTATTAAAAATTTACGATCTAAACGGAAATTCAAAATTGAAAAAATGAGATTTTTATTAATGGATAAATCCACCAAACGCAAATATTTATATGTGCAAAATTAATTATGAGAATTAAAACTCAGAATTTTTAAAGGGTTGGTTGTAGTGGATCTTTCAATGCCTCAAAAAAATTTTAATTTATGCCCAGAATGTGGTAACAAAAACTTAATCTCTGATGATGCTCGTGGTGAGATAGTTTGTAACGATTGTGGACTAGTTTTGACTCAAAGAGCTATTGATTCTGGTCCAGAATGGCGAGCTTTCACTTCTGAAGAGGCAAGTAGAAAAGTAAGAGTTGGAGCACCAACAACACTTACCTTACACGATAAAGGATTAAGCACAATGATTGGATGGAAAAATAAAGACGCATTTGGAAAAGCAATAAGCCCTAAAATGAAAGCCGAAGTTTATCGGTTAAGAAAATGGCATGTAAGGACACGAACTAATAAATCTATTGATAGAAATTTAGCTTATGCTATGAATGAATTAGATCGATTTGCATCACAACTAAACCTTTCAAGAGATATAAAAGAATCTGCTGCTCATATTTATAGAAAAATGGCTCACAAGAATTTAATTAGAGGTAGATCTATCGAAGCCATGTTGATTGCATCAATTTATTTATCTTGTAGATTAAATAGTATTCCAAAAACTTTAGATGACTTTATAGAGTTTGCTTCAGTTGATAAGAAAAAGATTGCTCGTTGTTATAGATTAATATTAAGTGAGCTTAAATTAAATATTCGAGTTTCTTCACCAATTAATTTTATTCCTCGATTTTGTGCTGAATTAAAATTGTCAGGAAGAACACAAAATAGGGCAGCATCAATTTTAAAACTTGCCAAGAAATATCGTATAACCGCAGGAAAAGCCCCAACAGGTTTAGCTGGTGCTGCATTATATGTCGCAGCAATGCAAGAAGGAGAACGCAGAACTCAAAAAGAAATTTCGATAGCTGCTGGTGTTACTGAAGCTACCATTCGAAATCGTTATAAAGAATTGGTAAATTATTTAAAGTTAAGTTAAAAATCTAATTAAGCATCTTTTTCAATTTTCTAACTTAAAAGATGTTTAAGGTTTGTCTTGTTTAAGAAAAAGAAAATCTTAAAGAACTTTAATTCGCTTTATGACATCTGGCCTTTTTTTATATAATATTCTAAATCCACAATTAGAACACTTAATACCGGGAAGAGCGCTCAATTCTTTTTGACTAACATCTTTCCCGCAACTCTTCTTTGCACACACATATTTCATAATATTCCTAAATATTTCATAATTAAAATACTTTTTGCTTATAAGCAGCATATAATAAGGAGTCATGTAAAAAAGAGGGTTAAAAATTTATTTTTTAAATATATAATGATTTTCTTCTATCCTCGGGATCTACTAGCTGAAGTGTATCAAGATCATTTTCTAATTGATCTCTTTTATTCTGCAGATTTTTTGTGATATCTTCAATATTCTCTAACGTATATTTCTTTTTTATTGGTAAAGTAAACGATTTTTTAAGCATTTCTAAAAGACTAATTGATGCTTTTAAATCAGTAATATCTTCATTAACCATTGCTATATTATCCGTTTCTGCGAGGAAAACCAAACCATCAATGTTAAACCTCGCTTTAGCTAACGTAGGAATTAAACCATTTGCACCAATTATAACACCCTTCTGGATTCTTTGACAACTACTTCCCTTCAGATACTTTTCTAGTATTTCTCGATTTGTAGAACTTGTAAAAATTTGTGGGATTTTCGAAATAAGTTTTCTGTTACTTACTGGATAAGCACCTAACGCAATTATAAGTTGGATCCCATATTGATTGATAATTTCAGTTAGGAAATTAGAAATCCTATATATTCCCTTCGGGGTTAGACTCTGGGCATCAGCAGTTATTAGCATTAAATCTCTTATACATTTTGGATCTTTCCAATATAAAATCTCCGCTTTAGGGGCAGATAATATACTATTATCAACGATCGCTCCTGCGGGATAATCATCAAAAATGATATCCATTAAACTTTTTGCATTGAGTTGACCAATTAAGGAGTCTAGGGCAAATTTACCAATATCTGCAATACCGGGCATTCCTAAGATGCATATTGGGTTTAAAAAATCTTCTTTTGAAATATTAGCATGATTTACAATTCTAATTCCTTCCATTTCTTAGACCTTCTTTTTACAAAAATATAACTAATTATAGGGTATTTTTATCAATTTAAAAACGATGTATTATCCTAGTAGACACAAGAATTAGTGTAAAAGTAATATTTTCATAATATCAAAAATTTATTTTGAGGAGAATGCTTAGAAGACATAAAGTAAATTTAATCTATTCACAGAAATTTCTAGGGATTAGCAATGACGAATTTAAAATATAAATGTATGATGGGAGGTATTTGTTGCCATGAAATACCTGGAGATTATGTTAAAAGAATTCCAATTTATCCGGAAGAAGCAGATAAATTAATTGAAATAGCAAAAGAACGTGAAATAGAATTTAAAATAATCGAAGATCTCATTTTCCCTGATACTAAAAATAACAAAATTCTGGTTCTGACTTATCGGATAAGATTAGATAACGAATCTCAAGGATGCCCTTTTTATGATAAAAATAACGGGTGTACCGTTCATAACATTAAACCATTGGCATGTCAAGCATATCCTCTTGCTTTAAAACAAATCGATGCATTTAATTTTGAAATTTCGATTGATCCCTTATGCAATTTTGTTGTAAATAACTACGAAGAACTGGAAACTGTAGATTTAGAAAATTTAAAAAAAATTTTTCAGGAGGAATATCCGAAAGCTGAAATATTTTATCGCAAAAACAAAAGAATTATGTTTAAAATCAGGGAATTAGAAGTTACAAATCAAATTTCTATACCACGTGAGATAAGTTTAGAAAATTTTAATGAATATTTGAAGGTATGGGATCGGAAAGAGATTCGGGTTAAATAGAAAGGTACAATTTCGAAAGTTAATGAAAACTCAACAATAAACGATAACTATATTTGTAATTTTAGTTCACGTACTAATTCCTTAAATCTGTTATCCTCTAAGGTGGTTTCTTTAAAATTATGCAATGCTTCGCTTATTATTTGAGCAATAATATGTTTACAAAAATTTCGGTTTCTATTTATTACCACGCTTTTATAATAATCTTGACAAGAGCAAAATAATTTTGGATAAATTAAGTGTTCCTGATTTTTTCCCATTGCCACCCAAACTACCCTATTTGAAGGTTTATAAGTATATTTAGTAATGCCTCTTTTTAAAGTCTCCAACACATCAGAAGATTTATCTGGGAATACGAGTTCTAAGAAATTTATGAAATCTTCATCTATCAACTGTTTTTGCTTAACTTTCTCAAAAATCTTCAACAATAAACCATCCGACATTATTTTAATATTAAAACAAGGAAGCTTTTATTCTTAATGAGATCGACATCTTTTTACTAGAGACGAAATTTAGTTAAAAATCACCAATAAAAATGTAATCATTTTTCTCCAAAAAAAAAAGGATTTTAAATTACTATTTTGAAAAATCTTAATGTAGTTCCATCAATGAAAAATTAATAAATTTCTTTTATTTTTGAAAGTATTTGAAAACTAATATTTCAAATTTTTTCATTTAGAGATTAAAAAATTATTTGTTTTATGTAGAATAATATATCTAGCAACAGTCATATTGTTATACAATATGTGATAGAGTTGTTTACTTGTTGCATAAAATATTATTTCTCCCAACAAGATTTTTCCCAGCAATATCTGGAGCTGAATTCTATTTTCAGCGTCTCGCAGAGATCTTAATCGGAAGTTATAATTATAACATAGATATTTATACTTCAAATGCAATAGATTTTAAAGCTTTAAGGAATCCTAATGGAAAAATTATAACTCCACAAGAAAACAATTTCTATAAGGTGAATAACCTTAAGATAAATAGATTTCCTGTAAACTACGAACACTCTGAGGAACAGATTATTAATAAATTGAATTCCATTCCTGCATTTAAAGAATTAAATTTACTTGATATACATTTAGTAAAATTTATAAAAAATGGACCTTATCTTAAAGATTTATTGGATTACTTATTAAATAAACCAGTTTCAGATTATGATTTAATCCACACCACTTTTTTTCCGTATTTTAATTGTATTATAAGTCTGATTATTGGAAACGCAATAAATAAACCAGTAATCTGCACTCCTTTTTTTCATTTTTCAAATCCTCGATATCTTGATATAAACTTAGTTCATTTGTTGAAAAAATTTGATCTATTAATTGCATGTACTAATCTCGAAAAACAATTCCTTGTTCGGAAGTACAATATACTACCTAAAAAAATAATAGTAATTCCGATGGGTGTTGATCATGAAAAATTCAAAAATATCTCAAAAAAAGCCATGAATTCCTCTTACTTTAAGCAGAAATTTTTTCGTAAACGAGAAAAAAAATTCCATTTAATATTGTTTTGTGGTTACAAGAATTATGAGAAAGGTGCTATATCAATATTGAAATCAATACCATATATTTTGAAAAAAATTAAAAAAGTGTATCTTGTGTTTATTGGACCCTCAACGCCCGCTTTTAATCGGGAATTATCCAAAATTACTAAGCTTAAAAATACAAGAATAATCAATTTCACACCGGATAACTTAACAGGATATTTTGATAAAAAAAAGATAGCAGCCTTTAGAGAGGCAGATATTTATTTGATGCCAAGTCGAAGTGATGCGTTTGGAATTGCGTTCTTAGAAGCTTGGGCTGCGGGTAAACCTGTTATAGGCGCAAGAATCGGGGCAACTACAGAAGTAGTAAGGGAAGAGATCGATGGATTATTAGTCGAATTTGACAATCCTATCGATATTGCTAACAAAGTTATCAAATTACTAAAATCCAAGAAATTGCGGAAAAAACTTGGTTATACTGGTCAAACGAAGGTATCTCAAAATTATACATGGGAATTGGTTGCTGAAAAAACCCATCAAACATATCAAAATTTAATTAAAATAAATCAATAATGAAAATATGAAGAAACTCTCAGGAAATCCTTATATTATTAGAAAAAATGGGAAAATAATAATTGATTCATTAACCTTGGACGATTTAATGGAGAAATATGAGACCCCATTGATGGTATTCATTGAAAATAGAATCAGAGACAATATTAAGTCTTTCAATAGTATATTCAATGAAATCTTTGATAACTTCCAAAGCTTTTATTCAATGAAAGCTAATTATCTTCCTGAGATTTGCAAGATTGTTAATTCTGAAGGTGTGGGTGTAAAAATAGTAGGTGTACCTGAATTTAAATTAGCATTAAATCTTGGTTTTTCACCCGAAAAAATTATTATAGGTGGTCCATATTTACCAGAAGACCTAATAAAATTAAGTATTCAAAATAAAGTAAAAGAAATAATAGTCTATAATTTAAAAGATCTAAAAATAATAAATTCTATAGCTCGAGAACATAACTGGTTTCAAAATATTTGTATTAGAGTAAATTCCCAGAAGTATAATAGTAATTTGGGAGTGAATTTAAGTGCTAATAATATTGGAATTCTCAAAAAATCAATAGAAACCTATCATAATATCAAAATTACCTCAATTTTATCTCATTTCGGTACTCAAATGAACAACATCGCACAATTTGAAACTAACATTAATTCTTTAGTAACGAGTCTGAATCTGTTATTAAAGCATAATATTAATGTTAGAAATATAAATTTAGGTGGAGGATTCCCAGAAGCGACTGTAATGCCTCAAAATAAATTAAAGGAAATAGCTCAGACCATTAAAATTATACTTGATAGATCTGGAATTAGTTATGACACTATCTCATTTGAACCTGGAAGATATTTTGTTGGAGATTCTGGTATGTTTATAACTAAGATAGTCAAAGTAAATGAAGATCGGTGGATATTTTTAAATATTGGTAATCATATCTGCCCAAAATTTGCACGATGTTCTCTAAGATTTTATAATGCTTCTCAAATTAATGAACCTCATAAATACAAAACTTCCATTGCAGGAATTATCCCTACAGACCAAGATGTATTAGCAAAAAACTATTTTTTTACCAAAAATTTAATAGAGCAAGAAATTGTGCTTGTAGCTAACACTGGTGCGTATTGTTTAACTTTTTCAAATCGCTTTCCTTATCCCTTACCAAAAATTATCCTTGTGAAGGATGAAAACTTCATTCCAATTTTTGATCCAATTCTTGATAAGGATTTTTCTTTAATTTAAGTCGAATATTGATTATTAGCACATAATATCCTAATAATACATTAATTCTAATTTTTTTATTCTTATTTTTTTGTAGTATAAATGACTGAAAGGAGTAATTATGGAATCGTTTATCAAAAAGGCACGTAAAAGAGAAATAATCAGACCAACGGTAGAAAATTTTGGATATGCAAATATAAAGATTATCGGTTGCGGTGGTGCGGGGAATAATACCATTGATAGATTAATGAAGATAGGAATTAGAGGCGCAACATGTGTAGCTGTTAATACTGATTGCCAACATCTAGATAGTGTTGAGTCACATGTTAAAATATTAATTGGTAAAAATCTCACAAAAGGATTAGGTGCGGGGGGGAATCCCGAAGTTGGAAGAGCCGCAGCTGAAGAATCTCGGGAAGATTTAACCAAAGTTTTAAGGGAGTCTAATTTAGTGTTTATCACATGTGGTGAAGGAGGAGGTACTGGTACAGGAAGTGCCCCAATTGTGGCAGAAATAGCAAAGCTAGAAGGAGCAATAGTTGTAGGTGTAGTGACATTACCATTTGAAACAGAAATAGGACGTATTGATAAAGCTAAAATAGGTTTAAATCTACTAAAGCGTTATGTTGATACCTTAGTAGTAATTGATAATAATAGATTATTAGAAATTGCGCCTAATTTGCCAATAATTGAAGCATTTAGCGTAGCAGATGAGGTTTTAGCAACAATGGTAAAAGGTATTACAGAAACGATCTCTTTACCATCTTTGATCAATTTAGATTTCGCAGATGTCAGAACTATATTAAGTACAGGTGGCGTTGCTATTGTGGGTGTTGGTGAATCAGACAAAACTGATAATAGAGTTGAGGATGCAATTAGTGATGCATTAAATACTCCCTTATTAGACGTAAGTATTGAGGGCGCAAAAGGAGCCTTAATTCATATTTGTGGCGGTAATGATATGACACTTGCAGAAGCAAATTCAGTTGCTAAGAAAATTTCTGAAAAAATGGACGTGAATGATTCGATGGTGATTTGGGGTGCTAGGGTTTCGGATGAATTTGATGGATTTATTAGAGTTATGCTCTTGATAACAGGGATTAAATCTCCTCAAATTTTTGGGAGTGGGTATTCAATGAATAAGCCAACATTTCAATCAAATATTAAATCCTCAAAAATAAGTTTATCAGATGATATATTTAATATTAGTGAAGTTACATTCGATTAAATTTCATATCCCTTTTTATACCTTTAGTTAAATTAATTGGTATGAATAGTAAGTTTTCTCAAGAAATACAAGATGAAATCGAAGAAATTCTAAATCGATTAGGGTTTTGGAAAGATATCTTTTATTTTAACACTGAAATTTACTATGATGGATGGGCTATTTTCCTGAGAGAGAAAAATCTTTACCCTCGTTGTATAGTTATTTTCAAATCTTATGAAAATGATTCATATTCCATTAAAAGCTTTGAAATTCACCTTCAAAATTTTAAAAAAGAGAATTTTAAAGAGTTATATTTTGTAGAGAAAATTAAAAATCAGGATGCTCTTTTAATTGAATTGAAAGCTATCATATATGGTAAGGATTTAGGAAATCATGTTTTGAGAATGTGTAATGATACATTTTCTTAACTGCCCTAGAATTCTGGTTTGTACATTTGTTTGAATTGTTCTTTCTTCTTATCATTATATTTATTTTCCAAATATTTCATAACCATATGATGTGGCATTCCTTTTATCAACATACTTATTGCCTTTCGTGCAATTTGTAAATCTTCATACAATGCAATTACAGACACTGTTTTCCCGTAAACAGAGACAAAACTCTCAGCAAATCTTTCAATAGCTTTTCTCATCTCTCCGTTCCTTCCGATAATTCGTCCTTTAACTCGTTTAACGTGCTTTTCTGATTTTCCCAAAATTGAAAGTAGGTTAAAAACTTCAATGTCATAATTTTCTTCAAGCAATTTCATAGCTTTACTAGGGTTAAAACCCCTATTAATTGCATTAACTATTTTTTCAGCTGAGTAAACATTAAGGGGGATATAGTTAGGATCGTCTATATTAGGTAAAACCTCGCAGTCTCCTGACTTGCTATCTATATTAATATTAACTCCTAAGGTTTTTTCAATCTCTTTCTTTATTTTCCCATCTATTCCGATCAGAACTGCTATTCTGTTTTTACCAATTCTCATATTAAGGTTTTAAATTTTAATATCTTTTAGAAGGTTTTAAGATTTTTAAACATCTACTTTGATCACATCATAATAGAAATCTTCTGGATCTGATGTCTTTATTCCTAACTTCGAAAAAAAGTTAAATATATTTTTGATGTCTCTTGCTAAATAAACCTCCGCTTTAGGGTGTTGAGTAGAAACAGCTTGAGATATATCTATAATAACAGGTTTTTGATTATGATATAAAATATTAAATTCACTGAGGTCTCCATGAACTAATCTTGCTTTTTTATATAAATCTTTTATGAAACTTAAGATTTCCGAAAAAAGATTAACAGGATCCTTAGGGCTTTTAATGTCTTTTAATAGTGGGGCAGGTATAGATTCAAAACCGATATATTCCATTAATAAAATATTATTTCTAATGAAAATTGGTTCGGGAACACTCAAACCGACTTTATATGCTCTTTTTAGGTTTTTATATTCTTTACTTGCCCATAGAAAGATAACTTTTGAAACATTGTGCGGAATTTTTTTAAATCTTGGATCACCAACAATATAGTTTTTCATCCATCTTGAAGTGTTACTATCAATTTTGTATATTTTTATTGCAACTTCTTTTCCATTTTTATCGTATGCTAAATATACATTAGCTTCCTTACCTGCAGATATTACACCTTCTACCCGTTCTAATGGTCCATTTACCAATAGTTTATTTAGATGAAAAATTGTGCGTTCATCAAATACAGACTCAATCACGGCTCTTTTTTTTGATTGATCTATCTTTTTAATTCTATTATAATCAATATTTTTTTTTTCTAATTGATCTATATCACTGTCGAATTTTCTTTCTGATTCATCTTCAATGAAATCATCACTATTATCTTCATTTTTATCAAATTCGTCCAATTAACATTCCTCTCTATTTCTTATGATAAGTTTTTTCATTGAAAAAATAAGAATAATCTTTTATCAATTTAGTATTGGTTTTACTTCTTAGTATTATTTTGCTTTTTGTAATACTTTCAACAAAATATTCTTCATCGTTTATCAATACCCTGTCGTTTAAGCCTATATATAGAAATTTAATTGAAGTTTTTAACCTGTAGAGATTTTTCCCTTTCTGATTATCCCTTCCCACTAATTTTTTTGTCCTTTTCAATAAGAAGTGATAATGAGATCTTAGAAATTTTATAATGTGATTCATTATTTCATTTGTACTAAGATATAAATCTACTCCATATTTCTGATCCTCTACCTTTGTAATGTATTGCCTATGGTCTTTTTTAAAAAGATTTTCAGTAAAATTATATATCTCCTCTAAGATTTTGGGGATGATTTCATATTGATTCTCATCCTTAACTCGTAATTGTAAAATAGATATAAAATATGTACCCCCCCGTATATTAGTGCAATTCCTACATAGGGAGTGATTTAAGATTAGTTGAACTACTATCTGGTGTTTTACATTTGAATTTCCCCTCAAAGTCCCACTAATAAGCACTTCCACAGATTTCAATAAATCTCTTGAAGAATATACAAGAGAATTCTCATTAAATGAAAATAAAAACTCAATTTGCTCCTTTTTGACAAGTTGCTTTAATAAGAATTTTTGAATGACTTCACTCAGAATTGAAAATATGTCACCCTCAGAAGTTTCAAACCAAATATCCTTTTTGGAATAGCTTCCGCAATCAATACAAACATTTATTGTGAATTTATTAGGTAAATCGAATAGTGGATGTTCCTCTAAATAACAATTAAGGCACATCCCAATGTGAGGAGGATCTTTCTCTAATTTGTTTCCACATATTGCACAGAATCGATTAGGCATTACAACATCATCTTTATTGCCATTGGAACTCCATTTATAAACCTAACACCATTTCTTGATATTAAATTACACTCAATTACTTTTTCTATTATATTTTCCCCAATTATATTGAAAAAAGAAGTTTCCTTTAAGATCTCAATAGCTACTTCTAAATCTATTAATCTCCCGCCAAAAAACTGATTAGATACTTCAATCCTTAAATTATCCTCTTTAAAAACTTGATTTAGAAGTTCCTCATCACAACAAGCAATAGTTGCATCATCATTGTGATAGTGAACTTTAAGATACACTTTCATTGAGTATTCTATACCAACTACTTTAATTTTCCCTAATTTCTTCTCTGGCACCACAAGCGGTACATTTCATATAATTCTTTTTTCCCTCTCTTTGAATTTGTGTGTCAGGTTTTTTACAAATACTGCACAATACATAAGTTTTAGTATAATTCTCAATCAATCGATTTAATACCTGTTCCTTATACTGTCCTTTTAAAAATAGTTGTTGACCTCTTATTTCACCCATTGTTCCTGCTTTTTTTAAAAAAACTCCTAAAAAATGTCTTCTATCTCTATTTAGCGTGCTAATAATTTTATTAAAATTGGTAATATATGTATTTCGGCTTTCAATTCTAAGTATTACCTTAGGGATTTCGAATCTTGATGATCGTTTTACATTTTCTGGAATCTTTTCATAAGCTTTATTTAAAAGTTCCTCGTAACTATTTCGATCCATAATAATTTCATCTATTCTTTTTACTTTAAATTTAAGTAATCAATCATAAGAAAAATATTTTTCCTTTATTTAAAAGATAATTTAGAAATTAAACTACAAAACTTATCTTTAATCCGAAAGAAATTTCTGTATAACTTTCGAAGTTTAATTTACCCTCTCTGGTATCTTTCCTAGTTCCTCAGTTTAGATTGAGATTAGTCCTCTTCGAATAAGTTGTCTACATCGATTTCCTTTGACAAATCCTCTGTTTCATCATTAGCAACAACTTTGATATCTTGTATATCTCCTGATTTAATTCTTTTAATTATTTCTGCATCTCTCAATAAAATGTAATTTGGCTCATCTACTTTCCTGATAATTTCTATCCATAATGATAGATTATCTTCTTTATTCCTAGGACGACCAACAACATCAACAATATGGCCTACGCTGAACTTTCTATAATTTTCAGGATTAACATTTTCTATTATTCCTCTGATTATGCTTGTACCATCGTCTAAATTAAAGATTAATTGTACATTTTCTTCATCATTTCCTTCTAACCCAAGATTAAAATCATCAATTTCAGTTAACTCTTCTTTTTTTTCTATTATAGTACCAATTATACGAATTCTTTTAACATTTCCAAAGATGGTGTGAAAAATATTCTTATTTTCATCATATTCACTATCTGTGATATGTTTTATCCAACAGTGGATAGCCGGATTTCTTTTATAACTAGTTCTTTCACTCATTTAAGTCACTATTATTGTTGATATTTTAAAATTAACTAACCTTTCATTTAGAAGTAATTATTAAAGGAATAATATAAAAAACATCTTTTTTTCAAACAAACCTTACTATCATTATTGTAACAAAAGCAAAGGGTTTTAACAGTAAATAATGGTAGCGGGGGTTCGATTTGAACGAACGATCTCAGGGTTTCTCATTCTAAAGAACGGATTTTCTTGTTTTTCCGCACTTCATCGAGGTATGAGCCCTGCGGCATAAACCAGGCTAGCCCACCCCGCTTTGAATAATTTTATATGAATAAATTGTTCTGATTTATATTTATTCTATATATTACAATATAAATCCCATAATAAAATGTTTTACTTTTTACTTATCCTTGATTTTAAATAGTAATTACTATATTCTCAACTTGATGAATTTTTTGGTAACTCTTGGTTTATTAAGGGAAAAAGTTTAATTTCATATTTTAATTACATAATAAAAGATTAGCAAATACAACCAGAATTAGATGCCTTTATTTAATAATCCCATCTTAGACTTTCTTCTCAATCCATTGTTTATTTCATCTTTATTATTTTGGCTAATTGTTTTAGGGTTGGCCTATTTATTAAGAAAAAAGAAAGGTGCGGCTTATCTCTTTTTTCCCTTATTAGCAATGTTTAAGACAAAAAAGTTAAACAAGTTCATTAAAAAAATTTCGAAAAAGTCGCCAAAATTTTGGAAGATTTTTTGGACGATAGGAATTTTTATTTCATTTGCCTTAGCAATTTACGCGTTCTATTTCTTTTTTACAAATTTTATTAACCTTATAGTTGCACCAAGACCCGAACAAGCAATAGTTCCGCTTATCCCTGGAGTAACTGTTGATCTCCCATTCTTTTTTTACATGATTCTCCCCCTATTATTCATTGTAACTACTCACGAATTTGCTCATGGTATTGCGGCAAGTGCTGACGGAATTGATGTTAAATCAACAGGGGTTATTGGAGCAGGGATTTTTTTCATTTTTTTATATGGGGCATTTGTTGAAATTGATGAGAGAGAAGTAAATTCAACTAAATTTAAAAGAAATACACGACTGAGAATCGCTGCAGCAGGCACTTTTGTTAATGCAATTACTGCAGGGATTGCCTTTATCTTATTATTAACATTTCCTTTAATTATAGCTCCATGGTATCGTCAGGTTACTCAAGTAAATTCAGTACTTACTGATGCTCAAGGTGGATTCAATGAAGGAAAGCTTGCTAATGGGGATGTTATACTAGCAATTAAAAAACAAGGGGCCTTAGACACTGATTATGTATCGCTTGATGACAATGAGGGAAGAACTCTTGGTAATATATTTGATAATAAAACAAGCTTAAAATGTTCTATCGGAGATAATCTAACTTTTAGAATATATAAACCCTCTTCTGATGTGTTTAGTGAAAAAAATGTCACTTTAGGACCCCGATACTTTACTGGTATTTTATATGATTACATTTCTGATACAGAATTAGAAATTACTAAAATTTATAGCGAAAGCGAGGGGGGAAATAATTTCAATACAAATTTAACAGAAGGTTTAATTATTAGCAAAATTAATGGCGAGTTAATCAACGTCACTGAAGGAGATACATTAGGAAAAGCACTGACCATTTTTGACTTAAAGATTTTGACTCTAAGCACAGCTACAGAAAATTATACACTCAATGTTAATGTAACAGGAATAGTTATTGGAATTTTTAGTAATTCATATTTTATGTATAAAAACGCTGTAGCAAAATTCTTTACCAGTTTTTGGCCAGTGTTTTTGTTAAATGAAATATTTATGCTATTTTTAATTGCCTTTAGCATCACCCTATTTAATATGTTGCCTTTACCTATATTTGATGGCGGTAGAATTTTTAAAGAACTGATAAATTGGGGTATTGGAGAGGATTACAAGACTAAGAGAAAGAAGAAAGATAAATTTTATTTCAAGGATGATGAAAAAGACTGTGAGTTATCAGAATATCGAGTTGATAAAATAAATTCTATTGAAATTGTCATGGATGATCAATCAAAATTAACTGATTCGAGCAGGATTTTACTAGCAGAAGAAAAGTATAAATTGATTGATAAAATTGGTGATGGGTTTAAAGATACAGTATCTTTAAATCTTCCTGATCAGAAGAATTTACCGGAGGGAAGTAGAATTGAAATAACGTACGATTACTACTATGATGAAAAGAAAAAAACTAAGAGAATTATATTGAGTGTATTACAGATTATCACTTTGATTATTATATTAGGGAGTTTTATCTTATCTTTTGTCAATTTTGGTGGATTATTATTTTGGATTTAATCTATTAATTTTCATAATGAAATGGTTTTAATGGTTAAATACAATATTTTTTTAAAGCGAGGTAAGTGTTCAAGGTGTCACAATTCAATAGTAATTCATAGAAAATATTCAGGTGAAGAAATATGCCCAAAATGTTTTGAAAAAAATATTGAAAAAATTATATTCAAAACTATTTCGAAATACAAGATGTTCAAAAGGAATGATAAAATTATTGTTGCAGTATCCGGGGGTAAAGATTCTCTTTCTCTTCTCCATAACCTTAATGAAATTCAAAAGAAACGATTTCAGTCTGAACCTATTATCGCATTAACTGTTGATGAGGGAATAACAGATTATAGAGAGAATTCTATTGAAAACGCAAAAGAATTTTGTAAATATCTTAAAATAGATCATGAAATCGTCTCATTTAAAGAAAAAATAGGTTACACGTTAGATGAGATTATAAACAAAAAAAAAGACCTTCCTGATTATAAGTATGCCTGCAATTACTGTGCAACAGTTAGGAGAAGATTATTAAATGATGAAGCAAAGAAATTGGGGGGCACAGTTCTAGCAATGGGACATAACCTCACGGATATAGCAGAAACGTATCTAATGAACATATTGTACAAACGCTTGCGTTTAATTGCAGACCAATACCTCTTTAAGAAGGAAAGCCCAAAGATAAGTAAATTCTTTATTAAGAAAGTTACACCTTTAATGAGAATCCCTGAAGAAGAAATATTCCTTTATGCAAATATTAAAAAAATTCCATACTATCCCTCTCACTGTTCATATCGAGAAAAAGATCCAATTATCAGAAAAAGGGTTTTAGACTTTATTTTAGAATGTAAACAAACTAGTCCTGAAATTGAATTTAATTTACTGAATGGATTTTTAGAATTATCAACTATTCTTTATAATCAATTAGAAAAAAAAAAGTATCAAACTTGTCAATCGTGTGGGTATCCATGTGGAAATACCCAATTATGCATTTATTGCCAATATATAAAGGAATTCAATCAATGACCTTAATCTATCAGATATTCTCCCATTTCTTTTAATCTTTCATATTCTCTAACTTCTTCTCTAAATAAAGGAACTTCTATCAAATCCTTGTTTAGTTTCTCCTTAAATACTTCCTTTATCTTTGATAAATTTGATTGTTGCATTTTTCTACGTGCTGTGCAAAATTCACAAAGTTCCGTAGGATCCTGGTATAATTGGTTAATTATTATTATAGAAACGGGAATGTTATATTTGATTAATTCATTTAATAATCGTCCAGTTTCAGTAATCGCCATTTCTTCAGATATCATTACAATAACAAATGTGTTCTTAACAGGATTTGTGAGATCCTCCCTTGCATTTAAAATAGCATTGTTTAATTTTTCTAGAACTTCTAATGAATTATCTTCTTTTTTATCTTCCCGTGTAAATAGCCTTTTAACAGCCCCAAACATATTCCCTATTTTTAGTCTCATTTTTAATAACTTACCAATCCACCCAGACAAAGTCTCAGGTAAGCTTAAAAATCTAAGAGTATGCCCGGTAGGCGCTGTATCAAATACTATTAAATCATAATCGTGCTCTGTTTCGACAAATTCTAAAATTTTCCCAAAAGCTAAAGCTTCATCAATTCCTGGGGGCGTCATTGAAGCAATTTCTTCCATATCTCCAAAGATCGGTAAGTTATCCATCAACCCAGACATGCCCATTTCTTCCATAGGATTAATATTCGTCAATTCCTTATATTCTGATATATTTACCTTAGGATTAATCTCTAATGCAGTAAGATTCTCAATCCCTTCGATTGGCGTGGGTATACCTGGTGATAATTCAACACCTAAACTATCTCCTAAAGAGTGAGCAGGATCGGTGCTTATAATTAGAGTATTTCTTCCATGTTCTGCTGCCCAAATTGCTGAGCTGGCGGCACAACTAGTTTTCCCAACACCTCCCTTTCCCCCAAACATGATCATTTTTAAACTTAATAATTTATCTTCGAGTCCCATCTTTATCAATTTAACCTTGTCAATATTATACTGTATTCAATTTCAAAATCATTATTCTTGATTAGTAATCAATCTTATACCGAAGGATCGCAGCAACACCTCCAAATGTGCTGTTTAGCATTTCACCCTCTTCTGTTTCTGTTGATAAGATTTCTACATTAGTACCAATAGATTCAGCAATTCCACCGAGTTCTTCAATTAATGAAATCGCTTCAATTACATTAAACCCATTTGAACCACATTTTGGACAACTTTCTTCTTGTATATCTCCTTTAAATTTATCTAAGGATCTTTCCTTGATAATTTTATCTTCATTATATTCACAATTAGAGCATCCTGATTTAACTTTATACATACCTACCTTTTCAGAAAGTAAGAGAGTATCAACAGCACCGTAATTTAATGCCCTTTGTATTTCTTCTAATCCATATGTACCCAATCCTGTCTCACTGGCAATTTCTCTCATAAAGCGTTGCATAATCTCTTTTTCACGAATATATTTCACATTTTCCATTTGATCTTTAACTTTTTCAATCAATTCTCGTATTCCTTCAGCTCCACCATAACCAATATCAACGATGTCCAAAATTTTTTTCTGTAATCTATAATCTAAACTCTCATCTTTTACAAACTTTTCTTTTGATGGACCTGGTCCTCCTACAAAAATACCTTGTAGATCTTCAAGGCCCAGAAATTTTTCATTTATAACTTCAGAAATTCTTCTATAAAAGGCAATTTCAGCTTCTTCATTTAATCTTTCAAACCGTCTCTGTGATTGACCACCCGCGCCATGCTTTGAACGAATACCTGAAGTGAATTCCTTTACTATCTCAATTCTATTACCTCTAATATATCCTGCTGCTGATCTTTTTCTTCCAATTACTAATAAACCATACGTTTCGCTAGGAGTAAGCATATCCTCTAAAGGGGATAATAAAAATTCACTTGCACAGTGATATCTAAATGTATTTACACGATCAGGAGGTTCTACAATATATAATTCATTTCTTTCGGTTCCTGCAGTATTACTTTGAGGGATTGCCCCTGAAAACATAACTAAACCATTTTCAGGCACATCATTTATGTTTTTTAACTTACCAAGGAGACTACTAATACTGTCTAACACATTTTTTCTTGTTAACTTTGATTTAATATTTTGACTTTCACTCACTTCATTCTTCAAATAATTTGTAACATCTGAAATCTTCCTATCATGAGGAATGTACAATGAAATTAATTCTGTATGAAATCCTTTTTTTTTCTTAAGATTACCTAACAATTGTTTCGTCTTATAGATCTTTAAATCATTAGGTTTCTTTTTTGCTACCGCACTCATATCCATCTATATGATTACAAATTATCCAAAAGATTAATATTTTTTCTTTATACCAATCTATATAAAGAACAATATTTAAATTATGTGAAATAATATGAAGCCGAATGATAACAAAAGCCATACTGTTCCTAAAACGCACCCACGCTACTCGAGTCTACAATATCGACATAAGATTATCGAAGGTATGAAAAATTTAGTTGTTGCAGAAGCCGGTTTAATAGCACATGGTCGAGGGGAATGTTTTGATTATATTATTGGTGAGAAAACAAACAAAACCGCGAAAAATGCAATCAGAGCTGCTGTAGCTTTGTTATTAATAGCAAAAAGACCTGTTATTAGTGTAAATGGAAATGTCGCAGCTTTAGTACCCAAGGAACTTGCTATTTTATCTAAATTATTAGATATTCCCCTTGAAATAAATCTGTTTTATATGAAGGAGGGTCGTGTTAAAGCTATAACTGATGTTTTAAAAAACGCGGGAGCAACCGATATTAGAGGAACAAATGAAACTGTGATGACACAACTTGAAGGACTTGAAAGTAATCGAAGAAAGGTAGATCTGATCGGAAAAGCGGATGTTGTCATGGTTCCCTTAGAAGATGGAGATCGTACCGAAGCATTGAAAAAATTAAATAAACTAGTAATTGCTATTGATTTAAATCCCTTAAGTAGAACGGCATTATGGGCAGATATCACAATAGTCGATAATATTATAAGAGTTATCCCCGAAATGATAGAAACTGCTAAAAAACTTAAAAAATTAAAAACCAATGAAGTACTTGATATTGTAGATAATTTTAATAACAAATTGAATATCCAAAAGACTTTAGATCTAATAATAGAATATATTACAATACAAAAAGAGGAAGCTTTTAAAATCCTTGAGCGATGATTTTTTTTTCGATTCATAAAAGCTTAAAAGTCCCAATTCTTATATCCTATATAATAATAAGGCTATTCTTTCTTAAATGATCTTTTAGACAAGGATAACGATGACCACTAATAAAGATACAAAAGATAGTACTTTAAACCACCTAAATAGTCAAGAAACTCTTATAAGACGATGTACGTTAGATGATTTAGACGCCGTCATAGGAGTAAATGAACGAGAACTCCCAGAAGACTATCCCTACTTTTTCTATAAAAGTATCCTCGATAATTTTCCAGAATCTTTCTTAATAGCTCAAAACTATGCGGGTAAAATTATCGGCTACATTATGTGGAGAGTTGAGAAGACCCCTTCCTTAGATAGCTTAAGATATGTTTCTAAAGGACATCTCGTATCAATTGCGGTCTCTCAAGAATTTCGAAAAAGAGGTGTCGCAAAAGCATTACTGTTAAATAGTATGCTAGCAATAAAAAAGTATAAGATTCACGAATATGTACTTGAAGTAAGAGTCTCTAATTATAATGCAATTAAACTATATGAACAATTCCACTTTCAAATAGTTAACATAAAAAAAAAATATTACCGTGACGGAGAAAACGCCTATTATATGACCTTAAACTCAAAAAAAAGTTAATCTGTTGACGCTTCCAAACCTTTGATTAATTGAGTTATTACTTCATTAATTGGTACCTTAACTCCTAATTCATGAGCATACATAACGATTCTTCCATTTATAAAATCTATCTCAGTTGGACTTCCATTTAAGACATCTTGTAACATAGAATTTTTATTTTCCGCCGTCTTTCTCGCAACTTCATAGGTTAATGCCACAAAATCTTTCTTGGTTAGCATGATTTCTTTTAGTTTTGCGATTTCAATTGCTTCTTTAATAGCTTCACCCATCAAATGTTTTAAACCTTCAAATTTCAATAACTCACCATTCTTCAACCTTGTTAATGCTCCAAAAGCATTGATCCCAACATTTACAAATACCTTCTCCCAACTTTCTTTTATAATACTTTCAGCAATAAGTGTCTCAAAACCAGCTAATCTTAAGAGATCCAAGAGTAACTCTAGACTTTTTTTACTGTTCTCCTTTCTTTCTTCATTCAAATTGATATACTCTGCAAAAGCTAATCCAATTTTTGTCAATCCCTCGCCAGTATGAATAACTTTACCAGGTTCCTTTAAAAAAGCTCCGTTTGTAGTTACAACTCTAATTATTTTTGACTTTACAACATGTTTACTGACTACATCTTCATTCCCAATCCCATTTTGTAAGAGGACTATACAATTACTCACCTCAATAATTTTTTGATATTGGGATATAGCATTTTCTATGTCATAGGTCTTCGTCGTAAGAAAAATTAAATCGAATCGAAATGTTGGATCCTTCTCAATACATTCTTCCAAATACTTCTCGTTTTCATAGGCATGGATGGTGTGGATTTTTTGAACGGTTTGATTCTTGATGATTTCTAACCCATCTTGGTTAATTACTGCCGCGTGATCACCTAAACACAAAAATGTCACGTCTAATTCAAAAAGATCAGACTCAATATTTGCGATATATCCACCAAACAAACTGCCTATAGATCCCGCCCCTATAAATCCAATTCTTATCTTTTTTTTACTCAAATTCCTTCAAAATTCCTTTCAAATTTTCAATTAAATCTAAAACTGTTATTTGGGAATTAGTACTCTATTTTATAAATTTATCTAAACCCATCTGACCTTTTGAATATTTTCCCGATTTCCGTTTTATATCCAAAAGACTCACATCCTCAGGTGATTTTCTGGGTTGAATTTCTAATTCCTTCATCATCATTAAAGAATTTTTCACAGCATATCCAGAAAAATGATTGTTAAAATAAATCCCGATTTTTTCTGCTTTTGGAATAACTCTTCTAATTGAAGATGCCCATTTCCTTATTTCCTCTTCCCGAAAAAAATAATCGAACCAGATCTCTTTACCGTACCCATGAAATCTAATATAAGCAAAAGCCGGATTAGTTACATCCATCCTGGGGGGTAATAAAGGCTCAATCACCGCACAATAAGTTAATTGATTCTTCCTTAAAAACTGAAATACCTCCTCCACAAGCCATGATTTATGCCTAAATTCAATAACTAAGCAATATCCACCATTCTCTCGATCTCCTGGCCAATTTTCTATAAATTCCTGCAAATTCCTAAAATGATCTTTCTTATTAAATGAAGGGGGAAGTTGAATTAAAAATGATATCAGTTTATTCGCTTCAATTAAGGGATTCATTGCTTCTAAAAAATACACCATTTCATCTAAGCACAAGTCGATGTCTAATTTGTGAGTATGTGTGACTGTCTGAGGTATTTTTGCCGAAAACAAGAAATTCTTAGGAGTCTTCTTTACCCAATTTTCTACAACCCACCTTTTTGGTGTATTGTAAAATGTTGTATTAATCTCATTCGTAACAAAAATCTCAGAATAATACCGAAGAAAATTCTCTTGTTCTAAACCCCTCGGATAAAAAGGACCAACCCACTCATCATATCCCCATCCAGATGTACCAATCAAAACCTTACCCGTCATAAGTCGCTCTTAATCTTATTAATCATTCTCTCATATCTTCTAAACCATACTTTCCTATTGCTAATAAATAATTTTTCTCATATTTAAACTTTAAAATTTCCCTAATTTTCTGATTTCAATTAGATATTCTACTCTCTTTGATTCATAAACTTGTTATTAACCTCTTAAATATTAAACCTCTAAACCCTTATTCTGACTTATAAAGTTATGTAGATAGACCATAAAATTTTTAACCAAGTATTTACTCTTATATTTCGTCGATGGCATATTTAATGCTAAAAAAAATTTAGTATTTAATCCGTCGATACGTTATTGGTTAGAAAAATAGCTCATCGTTGCCTGATGATATATGGCCAATAGCAGGCTTAGGCCTCACTGAAGTACACCAGTAAAGATTTCAGTCAGAAGAACGGTGCTACAGGACGTGGGTGCTTACACTGACCATCACATTGGTTAGCATAAGTAAACCGAAGCCAAGCATGAAAAATCATGCTCATAAGAACATACTCCCCATATTATTAAAGGCTTCTTATCAATCGTCAGAAATTGATAAAAAAGTTATATAACTTACTAAATCCGAATATGCAAACCCTTAGGCAAGCAATCTGAATCTTTCCTCAACTAGACGCCAATACGCCTCCGCTATTTGGTGGATATCTTGGCTTGGGAACCGATGAAGAGCGTGACAAGCTGCGAAAAGCTCGGGTTAGTCGCATGAAGACGCTGACCCCGAGATCCTCGAATAGGACATCCACTTGCGGCCTAATAATCCGCAAGATTCCCACATGGGAAAGGGAACCCTGAGAAGTAAAACATTTTAGTATCAGGAGGAAAAGAAAACAATAGTGATTCCGTGAGTAACGGCGAGCGAAAGCGGAATAGGTCAAACCGAATCCCCTAGGGAAACCTAGGGGAGATGTGGTGTGTGGACCTCGTACGACCTCTCTAGAGAATATGAATACCCCTGGAAAGTTGAGCCATAGAGCGTGATAGCCGCGTAATAGTAATCTAGAAGGTTGCTGCGAGAGTTCCCGAGTAATGCGGGATGGTTTTCTCGTATGAATAAACCAGATACACGCTGGTAAATCTAAATATAACCCAAGACCGATAGTGAAATAGTAGCGTGAGCGAAAGATGAAAAGTAACCCGGAAGGGCCGTGAAAAGTGCTTGAAACCAAATAGCTTAGTAAGGATGCAGCCTGAAAGGATAGATTCTGAACGAATGAGGTCCGGTGACGGATCATCAAAGTTTAGAGGACTAGGGTTGCATCATCAGTCTGGAATCATTGGCCAGGGAGTTTACAGTAGTAGCGAGCTTAAGTGGATCACCCACGAAGGCGAAGGGAAACCGATATTCTTGCAACCTGTCTATCACATTAGGAAGGTCTACTCGTTTATTTGTGGTTTTGCCACTCTGATAACGTTTAGCGAATCCTTCTAAGGAGATAGGCCAGAAGAATGGTCTCAAAGGGCCAAAAGTTTCTGCTGTAATACCCGAAGCCGGTCGATCTATTCCTGGTCAAGATGAAGTCGTTCGAAAGGATGATGGAGGTCTGCACCAGTGATGATGTACAATTCTCTTGGATGAACTGGGAATAGGAGCAAAAGGCTAATCTAGATCGGTGATAGCTGGTTCTCCCCGAAGTTGGTGTCAGCCAAGTCTCAGACGAAGTCGCCAGTGACGTAGAGCACTAATTGCGAGGCAAGGGGAAGAAATTCCTCCCCCCGCTCTTAAACTCCGAATTTGCTGGCACTGTAGACTCTGGGAAACGGGTTGGTGGGCGTAAAGTCCATCGCCGAGAAGGGAACAACCTAGACTTGGGTTAAGGTCCCTAAATGCAGGTTAAGTGTTAAACGAAAGGGCGTTATATTTCTAAAACAGCAAAAGGATAGGTATAGAAGTAACCACTCCCTAACGAGTGTGTAACAACTCATTTG
>JAGXNR010000160.1 GCA_019894875.1 Promethearchaeota archaeon
GATATGTATATGGTGTATATGTGAGCGGAGATTATGCCTACTTAGCTACTCGCTTAACGGGTTTAGCAATTATCGATGTTTCTGACCCGACGAATCCGGGAACACCAATCTACCCAACCACGAGTGGACTTGTATATGGCGTTTACGTGAGAGGGGATTATGCTTACTTAGCTCATCGCCTATCAGGTCTATCGATCATCGACGTTTCCGACCCGACAAATCCCGGAACACCAATCTACCGGGACACAACAGGATATGCTTATAACGTATATGTGAGTGGAGATTACGCCTACCTATCTATTGGTGAATCTGGCTTGGCTGTCATCAATGTTTCTGACCCGACGGATCCGGGAATGCCAGTTTACGAAGATACTAATGGAGATGCACATGATGTTTATGTGAGTGGAAACTACGCTTATCTGGCGGATGGTGATTATGGCTTGGCGGTTATACAAATCCAAAAGAGTGGAGGGGGAATTCCATTTGGTAATATCTTCTTGATAATAATTGGATTTAGTGTAATTTGCTTAATTTTTACCAAAAAGCGCCAAATTGTTCGTGCATACAGAAAATAAATCAGTAATCTAATAAATTAACTTTATTACCTTTTAGGTATTAAAGATTGCTTTTTAATTATTTTTTTTTATATTTAACTTTCATTCACTCTTGTTAAGTTTTTTGCCGTTGTTATGAGAAGATTTGAGATTAACAAGGGCAATCCCGGATACTACAAGTAATAGGGCAAAAGGATAGATGAAAACATCAAACTGTTCATGCAAAAATATAGCAGAAAAGATTACTCCAAATAATGGGACTAATGTATGGAAAATCGCTGCTCTACTGGCACTTAAACGTTTAACACCCTCTAAATAGAATGTATATGCTCCAATAGTAGATATAAATGCTAAATATGAAATTCCAATCCATAATCGAGGAGGGATATTTAGATATTCGATTGGATTAAGATATTCTGGATTAATAATTAAAGCTATTGGAGTGGTTGTTAAAAATCCAAAGAAAGAAACCCATGTTATTATCCATAACGATGATGGTTGAAGTGAATCGGGATTATTCTGGGTTTGATTTAAAAAATGACGCGATGTTACTGTATAAAATGCATAAGCGAGTGCTGCTGCAAGTATTAATAAATCCCCAAGAATTCGATTTAGGACACCAACATTCGGAGAAAAACCTACAACAATAATAACAGCCATGAATGCTAATAGAGTACCGATTAACTTTTTCCACGTGAAAATTTCTGTTTTCAAGAATATACTGGAAAGAATTACTACCCAAACTGCATTAGTTGCAACCATTATGCTGGCATCGCTTGCAGCAGTGAAAATTTCACCTAGGAGATAACCTACTTGATATATTGTCACGGATAGAAGTCCCATTAATACTAAAATTTTCCAGTTATCTTTAGCAAATCGCCAGTTTAGAGATCCCTCCTTATATTTTAGGATTGGAAAAAAACATATTAATGCAAGGAAATATCGGATCACAGCAATCATTAAAGGTGGAATAGTTGCCCCTCCTACTTCTTCAGATACTAACCATCGTCCTATTGGCCAAGTACCACCCCAAATGATCATAGTTAAGATTAATAACAAATAGGCAATGATTTCCTGTTTTCTCTTTGCAGAAAAGGTTGTTTTCAATATCAGTTAACCTTGAAAAATTTCAACTTATTATGGTGTGAATTGAACTTTTCACTGAATAAAAAATATAGTAAAATAAGTTAATTAAATTATTCTACTAAATAATTTGATACATTGAATTAAAGAAATAAACTCAATTATACAAAATAACAAACCAGAGATATTTTTGTAAATCTATATAAGCGCCATAGTTTATAAAATTAACAAACGATCTTAATACTAAAGTCATATACTTTAATATTGATTTGAAGCGTTTACAATTAACAAGAAAAAAGAGTTTCATTCTTGGTGCCACCTTAATTATTATTCTAGTGATTGGTCTAATTATTGGAGTGAGTTTTCTGTTTTCTAATAATTCAGGTTATAATGGTTATCCGGATTTCATAACTAAAAATGAAGGTTATTTTGTAACAAGGATTGGGACTGTTCCTACGATCGATTCGAATACTTACAGGCTCAAAGTTTGGGGCCAAATTGATAATCCAAAAGATTTTACCCTTACAGAACTTCAAGGTTTAAATTTGACTGAGCGAACGCTAACAACAGAATGCATTGGTAATCAACCTAAAGGTCGACTCTTATCTACTGCTGTATGGCGTGGATTCTTAATATATGAATTCATAGAGTCTCTTGGATTAAAGGGAGATGCTACCGGTGTAAGGTATAAGGCCGCAGATGGTTATTATGCCTCTCATACACTCGATCAACTAAGAAATAATGGAACTCTTGGAGCCCTCTATATGAACGGAAAAACATTACCCTCTGCCCAAGGTTTCCCTCTCCGAGTTGTAAATCCCGGATCATTTGGGGCAAAACAACCTGCATGGGTAACAGAAATAGAAGTAATAGATAGGCCACTCGAAGACTTCTGGGATGATCGGGGCTGGGACACCTCCCCACCAATGGATGTTGATTCTACTATATTTTTTCCTAATAATTATGTTGAGGTTAACGTTGGAATTCCCCTTGAAATAGGTGGAGCCGCATTTGGGGGTACCAGAATCGTTAAAGTTGAGTTTACAATTAATGAGGGTATTGATTGGAATCAAGCAAATATTACTAAATCTATTGATGCCGATCACGTATGGGTATTTTGGAAAGTATTGGTTAGTTTTAATGCGTCAGGGACTTTCTATTTATATTCTAAAGCAACTGACATCAATAATAATACTCAACCAATGAACGATCCAACTACATATGATGGGACAAATAGTTGGCCACGGTTAATTATTACTGTAATTAATTAGAAATTATAGATAAATTCTAATAAGATTTTATTTTAGCAATTTTGGCCTTTTCTTGATAGTAAAATAAGAGGACAGATAGATTCGTTGTTAGATGAAATAACCATGCGTATAACAATCCCAATTCAATTAAAGTAATAAAATAAATTATAGAAGATATTACCAATGATAACATATATCCAGAATCATTTAATGTTGAATAATGAACTATGGCAAATATGAAAGAGGCAAATAAAATCCCGAAAACTAGATTAAAATTAAAGTAGTAAATCAAAAAACTCAAAAAAAGGCTTCTGTAAATCATTTCTTCCACGAGTGCGCTTAATGGGAAGAGAACTAATAGTAACACCTTTTTTTTCTGATTGAGATCATTCGTAAAATATTGAAAAAAGGTATCTCCTCTTCCTATTTTAATTATATCTGGTTTCAACCTAATGTATATATAGATGCTAATTATTTTTATAAAGACAATTGAGGAAAGAAATGAAAATAAAATCAGATTAAAAGTATGTTTTATTCCAATCAAATTGTAAAACGAGAATAGAATAGGTTGGATATTTGGTATGAAGTAAAATAATGTATCAATTAGGAAAAAAAATAAGACCATAACTAATATTCCTATAGCTGTCAAGTTTCTTGTTTTTATGCCATTTCTAATTATAATTACAACTAAAAATATCCCTAGAGCAATTATTGATAAACCAATAATAATGAAATTTATAACCATATCGAAGGTTGAATAGAAAAACCAAAATATAAAGATCAGAAGAATTGTTAAATTACTTATGATTATACGTACAATTAGAGGCTGAATTCGATTATTGTTATTTAACATTTGTAAGGTTGCTTTTTATTGTATTTGGAGAAAAAAAACATCCTTCAAAAATATTAGCTAAACTATTAATTACTTTTTTGATTTAAAATCAACATAAAAAAATAAATAAAACATCAGAAAACATATCCACATGAAAACTCCACACAGATTAGAGACAAAGCGACTCATTCTCAAACCTTATTCTGAAGAAGATATTAATGAGTTTTTGGATTCCTATAAAATCGCAGAACCGGGGTTTAGTTTGGTAATCTCTAATAAAGAAAATGATAATTATTTAGGAACTTGTGGGTTAAACCCAATTAGAGACAGTAATGGTGTAGGTTGTGTATATGCACTCTTACCAGAATTTAGAGGTAATGGATTTGCAATCGAAGCGATGCTAAAATTAATAGAGTACGCTTTTATTAAGTTAGAAATCCCCCGTATTATTGCACATATACACCCAGAAAATACTCAAGGTTGGAAAGTAGCAGAGAGAATAGGAATGAAATATATGGGACACATTCAACATGAAGATTTTAAATCAAAAGTAATGCAATTTTCGATTGATAAAAGAGAATATGATGCCCAACGAGATTAAAAATGTCATTATGGATACCCTATTGGAATTATATATAAAGGATCAATATTTGCGGGGAGTTTCATCACTTTCTTTACACCTTCATCTTGAAAAGCTCCAATCGGAACAGAAACTAGATCTAGAGCAATAGCTTCTAAATGGATATTTTGAGCGCAGTGTCCTACCTCCATATATACATATCTAATCCCTCTTTCCCCATATCTTTTAGTTGTCCTTGAATAATCCGCACAAATTAATACGTTCAAATATGCTTCCTCTATAAATTTCTGATTCCAAGACTCTTTAGCTAATTTCTTACTTACATTTTCTTCAGTGATTAATTTTAAAACATGATTTTTGAAATCATAATGAAAGTATCCTTTATCCTTTAATGTAGCGTAAATCTCTAAAGGATATGTTGCTCCAGCGGAGGGTACCATCCTTTTTTGATCCTTTTTCCCTTGAGCTGCCCACAGAATCTGGGAGATTTTTTCAATCTCAATTTTCTTATCTTGATACTTTCTCACGCTCTCACGCTTATAAATACATTCTTCAAGGCTTTTAGTTCCGTTTAAAATAGGATTTGGGAGTTTAAGTTCCATTTTAATATCTCTTTTTTAGATTATCTTGGGTAATTATACCAAATTTTCAATTAATATTTATTTCTTTAAAAATAAGAAGTTTTATTTTGTTCAAAATTAATGATATTTTATGGCATCAAAACCTAATATAAAAGATTTATTTAATGACTGGAATGAATTAAATCTTAAAGCTCAAGAATATCTTGGACAGTTTGATTTTGCTAATATTAAAGAGATTAGAGCAAAGCAAAAAATGGCTGAAGATTCCATTTATGAAATTTTAAAAGAAAATGCCGGAGCAGAAATACTTAAGATATTACCTGATGATTGCGGTGAAATGGAAGTGGGATATGAAACAGAAGAAAATCAATTTTATTTTGTTATGTTTGATCCCAGAGATGAAGATGAAGAAGACCCTAAATTCCTTGCTATTACGATTGATCTTAATAAAAGTGTAAAACTAATTGAGGATTTTGAAATGGAATAGTAGTGTTTTTTACAATACAAATAAAAGTAATAATGCCAGTGTTATTAACAGCCCTCCACTTAATATTCTTAAAGATGTACGATACTTTAATCTAAAGTCATCAATTTTATTTGACTCTAAACCTAATCTAATTAAAATTAAAATTAGAATTATGGGAATTATTAAACCAATTAAATAAACGATGATATAAAGTAGAAGTAAGGGATTTGAATAAAGATCATAAATTAAAGATAAATAAATCGTCCCAAAACATGGGATTTTTATCAATACAAATATTATTCCCACTAAAAACGCATAAAAACCAGAATTTTTGTTAATAAAGTCTTTTAATATAGTCTTAACCTTTTGAGGGGTTCCAAAAATTCTACTTTTTTCTAATTTAGATTCTGCTATTTGCCAAAC
>JAGXNR010000161.1 GCA_019894875.1 Promethearchaeota archaeon
ATTTAAATCTTCCTCTATAATATTATTTCTAGAATTTAAAGCAGCGTGGGTTCGTGCGCATCTAATAAAAGTAATATCTGCCCTTTGAGAAAAGATTTCTAATTCGCTGACTATTTGAGATACAAATTCATACACAGAGCTAGGGATTTGTACATCTTTTAAAATTTCACGTGCTTTAATTATTTTTTGCCGTAATTTGTCTTGTTCAACTTCATAATCTTTTACAAATTCTTTTGGGTTATCATCAAAGTTAATGACTCTTCTAGAAATTTCAGCACGTAATTTAGAATCTCTTGGGGCTTTGATTTTAACGTCTAAACCTAAACGATCCGCAATCTGAGGTCGTAAATCTCCTTTTCCGAATTCTCTTCTAATTGAAAAGAAAAACTTCGGGGTTCATTGAACCAACTAATACAAACCTCGAGGGGTGGGATATAGAAATGCCTTCTCGTTCAATGATATTGATACCAGACGCAGCAGAGTCTAATAAAACATCGACAATATGGTCCTGAAGTAAGTTAATTTCATCTACGTATAAAATACCCCGATTTGCTTTTGCTAATAATCCGGGATGTAGAGCTCTTATTCCCTCAGTGAGAACTTTATCAATAGATAATGACCCACAAACCATATCCTCAGTTACCCCTAAAGGTAGGTTTACTAGCATCATATCTCTGAATTCGGTTTCGATCTTCTGATTTTCTTTTTTTTCTATGCAGCTCTCACATAAATCGTCGATGTCTGAATAAGGGTCACATGAAAATTCGCATTCTTTTATTATTTCTATTTGAGGCATTAATTCTACAAGAGACCTAACTCCCGTAGATTTACCGGTACCTTGATGACCTGTTAAAAGAACCCCTCCTATCTGTGGATCGATCACATTTAAAATTAAACCCATTTTCATTTTGTCTTGTCCTAAAATTGCTGTAAATGGAAAATTTATCTTTCTCATGGTAACAGAATCTTTTGAAATTTTAATTTTTATATTATTATAATTATTAATCTTACTAAAAATTAATCATAGTACTGGTTAATTATTATTCTAAAAAAAAATTAAAGAGAATTATAATATTTTCTAAAATAATATATTAAGGAAACGGCTTCTATGCCCTTTTTAGTTAAGGAATAAGTGTGGATTTTTTTATTTTTATCAATCTTTACAAAATCTTTCATATAATCGCTTCTACCAAAAAAACTATCAACAAGCTTCCTTGATGTTAAGTCTAGGTATTGTGCAATAGAACTGTTAGTAACAGTATTTTCTGTTTTTGACATCTCATATATAGCTATTAAATGAGATTCTAATTTTTCACTAATCCTTTTTGATAATTTTAGTGGATCGTTGATTAAACCGTCATAATAAATAGGTAATGAATTTTTTCTAACATTCTTATGATCTTCAATAATAGTTTTTATCATATTTTTATCTGTATAAAGATATTTTAATAAATCATAAAATTTAGTCTTATGAAAAACAGAATGGCAATTTGAACAAATGTAGCTTCCTTTTTGTCCTTCCAGAATTTGCACAATTTCAGAACAAGTAATAGATTCACTTTTAAATAAATCAGAAGCTAAGATTGTTTTTAGAAGTTTATTAAAATGATTAAAATGGAATGAAACCAAGTGTTCTTTTGTGTTGAATTCTCCACACGCTGGACAATTAACACCGTTTATATATTCTATAATATATCTCTTTTTTAAATAACTTATAACACTGAGTTTTATTTCGCCTTTTTTTTTAGAAGACTTATTTCTAGTTTTGGAATAATTGTTTATTGCAATTCGAACAAGTGTATGAATCAATTCGGGGGAAAGGGAAAAAAAGTCTTGAGGGAAACTTACAGGTAAGTTTATCCAAGATATAAGATGTTTAAAATAATTAAAATATTTCCTTGAAATTAAATCATGATGATTGGCACATACAATAACAACATTCTCACTTTCTATTAGATCGATTAAATCTTCTAAAAAATATGGATTAGCTCGATCTTTATTAAATAATTCATATAGAGTTTTTGCAGAATATTTATGATCTTTATTATTTGGATGATGAAATTCTAAAGCTTTTAATCTAGAAATATCTGTATTTATCGCAAAACCTTCCTTTGCACATTCTGGGCATTCTCCTATTTTTTTTTTATAATATAATCCGTTATATATATGTTTTATAAGATATATTTTTATATTACTACCTATCAGATTAGTATAAAATTGATCTTCTTTTGTATCCATTCTAGCACGTTTTATAAAATCTTTAGGAAAATTCGTTTTAAGATAATCATAAATTTCTATGATAGACTGATAAAAGATTTTAAAACTCTGAAATAAATTAATTTCATTTTTGAATAATGATTCAGCAATGGGTTTGATGATTAAAGGCGCACCTATTATTTTATAAAATTTACTAATATCGAAGAAAATGTTTATTACTTCAATCAAATCAGAAAAATATTTAATAATATCGTCACGTTGATTACTTATTAAAATATTTAATAATTCAATTTCTTTTTTATTTAATTGGTTAAGGAGATTAGTAGAATTTAAAATATCTAATTCTAGAGATAAAATAATATTCTCATTTAAATTTTTTTTATTGAATATATATTTGCATATAATATTCCTAATTCGTGAAAAACCATAATAAGAAGAAAGTTTAAAATTTTCATTTATGTAGAAATTTTTAAAATATCTACTATAATATTTAGAGATAGTATACATAGGTATTCCTGAAATCTTAGAGATGTTGACCTCTGGCATGTTTTCATGAGACTTAAGAACTGTATAAATAATAGAAATTGCAATTACTTCAGATCTAGCTTTTTTAGTGATATTAATTTCACCAATTTTTGCTTCTGAAATTAAATTTTTTAATATTTCAAATGATTTTCCTTTAATAAAATTGATTTCCGCTTCAGTACAATTAGTTAATTTAGCTAATAAAAGATTAATGTGATTTAATACTTCTTGCTTAAGATTTGCATTAGTAATAAAAAGTGAATTTCTAATAGTCGAAGGATCTTTCTCTTGCGTTCTATTTTTCACATAAGTTTGTGAGTATTGTTTAAAATCATCTCCCAAGAATGAAATTAAATCTTCTATACTTAGCTTACTTAATATATTAATTAGTTTCACTTTATTTTCTTCGTCAAAATTTTCATTCTGAATAAACTTAATGATCTTAGATTTTTCATTCATGTTTAATTCTGTAGTTTTATATAAATTCTGTTTTAAATTCTCCTTGAAATTTTGAACTGAATATCTTTTTTCATTTAAAATATAATGCATTGCATTCTCTTTCTTGATTTTCTCTAATTTTTGAGATAATCGTCTGACAGTCTTTTTTCCCTCAAAGATTAAACTTTGTTCCATCCAATTTCTACTAAAATTATCATAACTTCCAAGAAATCTTTTCAAAATTTCAAATAGTTTAAAAAATCTTGGATTACATTTTTCAATACGTTCTTGTATGAGTTTTTCTTTAACTTCTTTTAAAATTTTATTGTTAAATAGGATGGCTCTAATTTCACAATAGCTTGTTATTACACTTTTTAATTCCTTCTTAGCTTCTTTAGAGATCTCCTTATTGGTGACCTCATGAATAAGATTATTTAATAGAAGTGCCCATTTCTCTCTTATTTGAAAAGATTTCTCTAGGAATTCTTCAAATTTTTCTGCACTTTCATAGAGATTTCCTCTATTTTCTAGCTGCTCTATTCTTCCAGAAATATAGGATAAAAATTCTCTAGTTTTTTTTGAAATATAAAGATTGGCTACTCTTTTCCCTGATTTTCTGATCATTTCGTTATAATACCTACGAAACCAATCAAAATTCATAAATAATGGTCTAGCAATAGATCTTTTCTCAATTAATATGGGCTCAAATTTTTTTACTTCTTTTTCAAACTCCTCTTCTGAAATTTCTTTAGATTTTAATTTTTCAAGCATTTCTCTGAGAGTATCATAATCTTTAAGAAAACTACCAAGCTTTTCCTTTAAATCTTCTGGAATCTCTGATTTTTTAATACTTTTTGCTAAATATTGCGCCCATTCTTCTTTAGATTCTCGAATTTCTTTTGATTGTTCCTTAATTTCTTCTTCTTTCTCATGTAATAATTCATTTTTTTCTTCCTGCCTTTCATTTTGTTGTTTTAAATACTCTTTCCACTCGATAAATCCTCTAGTTTCATTTCCCGCATATATCGGTCTTCTTCCTGTTTCTTGTTTATACTGTTCTTTAATATCACTCTCTTTTAAAGTCGGTTTTTTTTGCTCTTCAAATTGTTCCCGAATTTTCTCTTGAATTACGTCTACATTCTGATGAGTTTCTCGAACAGGCTCTTGTTCGATCTCTTGGTCGTGCTCTTGGGATAGTTTTTTTTTCTGAGCAGGATCCCGCTTTATTTCCTGGATTCCTTTCTTTGAAGATTCTTGTAGGTTTTCATCTTCATCCTGTCCTATAGGTGATTCCATCTTATTAGTAGTATATTCTTTGGGTGTTTGTGAAAGTTCCTCTGTGCTCTTGTGCGAAAGCTCTTGGTTTAATTCCTGTTCTTGAATTTCTTCCATTTTTTGATTTATCGTTTCTTCTTGCTGTTGTATTTGAATTTCTGGCTCTAATTCTTGGCGTTCCTGAATACTTTCTTGTTCCAAATCATGTGAAGCCACTGATCCCTTTTCTTGTTCTAAACCATTTTCTTCATAACTTTTAAAGAGTTCTTCCATTTCCTCTTCTAATATCTCTACTTTCATTTCTTCTTGAGAAGACACATGCTCACCAAAAAATTCCATTGTATCTGCATCTAAGATAATGTTTCCCTCTTTATCTCTTGAAAATGGTTCTTGGGATTCTTGCTGGAGGATTAATGTACTTTGGTCTGTTCCTATATTCTCTAATTCTAAACTTGAATTTATTTCTTCCACACTTTCTTCTGAATTTTTCTCTTCTCCATTTAGTTCCTCATGAACTTCATCTACTATATCATCAGGAAATTCATCAAATGGATCGTCATTTGACTGTTCGTTAGGAACCTCATCAGGATATTCATCAAACGGATCGTCATTTAACTGTTCATTAGGATCTTCTTCAGGATATTCGTCAAAGGGATCATCATTTAACTGTTCATTAGGATCCTTGTCAGGATATTCGTCAAAGGGATCGTCATTTAACTGTTCATTAGGATCTTCTTCAGGATATTCGTCAAAGGGATCGTCATTTGGCTGCTCATTAGGATCTTCTTCAGGATATTCGTCAAAAGGATCATCATTTGACAATTTGCCTGGATCCTCATCTGGATATTCATCAAAGGGATCGTCATTTGACAGTTCCCCGGGATCTTCATCTATATATTCATCAAACTGATTATCTGGTTGTTCACTTGAAATTTCATCTGGGACATCGTTTTGATCACCCTCAGAGATTTCAGCACCACCATCATCTCCGATGTCTTCACCGTAATCACCACCCCCTTCAGCCATTCATATCTCATCTCTATTTATAAATTTCGTTTAACATCTTTAAAATTTTAATCTTCAGATTGTTTATGGTGATATTCCATTGTATGAATTGAGAATCTACGAGCATTTACTCCGTCAATAACAAGAGCACGCCTACGTTTTTGATTAAAAACAGCCTCCTGTTCTTCTGAATTAAGTCCAAATAATTGTAGACAACCCTTGTCTGTTCTAAACAATATTTTTATATTTGGGAGTTTGTAGACTGCTTCAAATAATTTTGAGGGGAGATGATCGG
>JAGXNR010000162.1 GCA_019894875.1 Promethearchaeota archaeon
CACCTATTGTGACTGATGGTTTAATTATAGGAGGGGGATCAACATTATTTGCCATCCTTTTTATAATAATCGCTACAATGTCCGCAGTTGCCTGTACCTATTTTGTAGGGAAATTTGCTGATAAATATGGAGCAAAAATTACATTTTTTCTTGTAGGTGCTTTATGGGGTATCGCATTAACTTTAGGGGTTGTATTAGTTTTCGCAACACCTTATATCGATATTGGTTTCAATCTCCCCTTTATCCTTAGTCTTTTAATGGGAGTTGTAGCAGGACCTGCTCTAGGGGGAACATGGGTAGCACAACGAATTATGATAATTGAACTTGCTCCTAAAGAAAAATTCGGGGAATTTTTTGGTTTTTCTAAACTAAGCGGAAAACTTTCTTCAGCGTTGGGTCCATTTATTTGGGGCACTGTCATGTTAACATACGATATAATAGGTAAAGCAGCGTATGGTTGGGCAATGATCTCTGTTGGTATTATAATGGGAATCGGAATATTTATCATATCCTTTGTAAAAAGGGATTAATCTACAAAATAATCTTATTTTTTTTATTTTTTCTCTATATTTTTAAATAAGGTGTTCCATTTATTCTAAGTTCAAATATAGTTCAGTGTATTAAATTATAAATTCTCTAATTTCATTATTTTATTTAATTTAAGGCAAATTAAGGTAAATCTTAATTTCTATATTATATTAAAAAAATGAAGAAAAATGACAAAAATAAAAATAACAGTAATAAAACGATTTAGTCCACAAGATGTTTTTGGGCATGAATATAAAACACCAACTGGTAAAAAGGTTGAAAAATGTTCTGTTTTTGAAGAAGGTCAAGAATGGGTAAGTGAAAATGGTGAGATGCCAGAAGATTTTTGTGGATGGGCTTGGACTGATTTGGCCCGTAGTATGCATGTTTTACAATTTGGAGGAAATTATACTGGTTGGGCAGAAGATGGGACAATTTTTAATGCCTGTTCTGATGGGGTCAGACCCGTTTGTTTCAAATTAGAACGAATTGAAGAGTAAGAGTATTTCTACACGGTAGAATAAAATGAAAGCAACAAAATTAGATTTTAAATCTCTTTATTTTGATTTATTTGAATTACATCCAGGAATATACGCTGCAATATCCCACGTTTCCTCAAACGCAGGTTTTTTCGATCTCGGAAACCACTTAATAATCTTCGACACATTAATGGATCCATTTGCCACTGATGATCTTCTTAAAGCTTCAAAACAATATACCAATAAGGAACCTACCTTTCTAATAAATAGCCATTATCATATGGATCACTTATTCGGGAATCGGAAGTTTAGAAGTGAAGTTCCAATCATAAGCAATGCTGAGACGTTATTTGAATATCATAGAACATCAGAAGAAAGGCTCAATCAATTCAGAGGGCAAAGTGAAGCGGAGCTAAAAAGAATTGATGAAGAATTAAAAAAAGAAACAGATCAAAATAAAATCCTCGAGATGAAGAATGATATTAGCGCTTGGAATGAAATAATGAGTCCCAGTTTTAAATTACGCCCACCTGACTTTATAATCAACGATTCAGTAGTAATTAAAGGAACAACTAGGGAAATTGACCTAATTCAAATTGGAGAAGCCCATACAAAGGGGGATCTTATTGGATATTTTAAAAATGAAAAAATTTGTTTCACAGGAGATCTATTATTCGAAAAAACTGATCCTAGTTGGGTTTCTGGACCAGGAGCATTCACATTTGCAGTAAATCCTAAGCGACATATTGATTTTCTTCAGGAATATTTACAAAAGGATATCGATGTGTTTGTTCCGGGGCATGGAAATCTTTGTACTAAGAAAGAACTACAAGAAAATATTGAGTTCATAGAAGAGTATTTTTTAAAGGATTAAGACCATTCTGATCTTCTTAACTCTCTTTTTTTATATAGATATATTAGGATTTTTATCTTATAGGAAAATTTGGTATAAAACTTTTAATCTATTAAGCATTTCGTTCTAATATATTACTGAAATTAATATTGTGATCAAAATGAAAGGAAATTTTAAGATTCGTAAATTAACTGAAGAGGATCGTGAAGCATATAGAAAACTAATGCGTTATGCATTTGAAACTTCAAAAAACAATTATGAAGAAATACGTTATCCTTCTGATAAAACTCCTATGTATCCTATGTATTATGCCGCGTTTGATGACGATTTGATGGTAGCTGGAGCAGGAATGATCCCATTTGAAATCAGAATGCGTTCTCAAGAATTTAAGATGTATGGTGTAGCAGGCGTTGCTTCAAAACCAGAATATCGTAATAAAGGTATTATTAGAGAAATAATGATAGAGATGTTTAAAGATATGCATGAAAATAATATTCCGATATCAGTACTATATCCATTTAAACACTCCTTTTATGAAATGTTAGGATATAAACTTGTTGATGAACGTTTTTATTATCAATTCAAAACCTCGGATATTATCTACAAGGATACCAATTATACCATGAAAGAAGTCGTAAGAATTGATGATGATATTAGAAGTGTCTATGATAAAGCTATTCTTAATTTTGATTACATCGCAAAAAGACCTCAAATAGGTTATTGGAGAGATCATTATAAAAATAACTATAAATTTATTTGTTTTAACGGAAATCAGCCCGTTGGTTATGTTATACTCTATTTTGCGACTAAAAATGATTCGTTCCTAAAAAGTCCAGAGAAAACGATAATAATTCGAGAAACTTTCTGGCTTGATCAAAATGCTAAGCAGACGATATTTAATTTCCTTTGGAGTCATCGAGATCAACGAAAATACATAGCTAGTACTTTTCCCAAACATGAAAATGTAATGGATCTGCTTAAAACACCTCGGATTGAACGTAGAATTATTGGGGACAATTCTCAATTGAGAATAATAGATGTAAAAACGGTTTTAGAGAATTTGAAATATCCACGAGATAATTTTTCGATAACTTTCCGTGTTAAGGATGAATTTTGCTCATGGAATAATGGAGTAATCAATATAAAATCAAAAGAAAAAGAAATTAATGTTGAATTTCATGAGTCATCAAATGATTCTGTGGATATAGAAATCAATATTGGTCATTTAGCACAATTGCTTGCAGGTTTTAGGTCACCCAAGGATTTATTAGATTTTGGGTTTATTTCTGTAAATAACAATAAGATTAAACTACTTCAAGATTTATTTCCCTTGACAAATAATTATTTACACGATTTTTTCTGAAATGTCGAAAAATCATTATTTTTTATTTAAAAATCTTTGGTTTTGATGAGTATTATATATCCCGACTTCATTAGCTATTTATATTAATAAGTTGAAAATGACACTCACACAAAAAGAAAATCATTATGACTATTGAAGAGAAAATCATAATTTTTCGAGAAATTATTGATCAATTTAAAAAAGATTTCTATCCGGATATTTCAGCCGCGGTAATTTCATTCAAAAATATCGGAATTAAGGATGAAAGTAAATACATTTACGATGGACATGAAAAAATCCCCTTTAATGAAAGACACTCCACATATCAGGAGATTTTCATTAATAAATTTTTACATAGTTAAGATACTTCTTCTATAAGATTAAAAATTAGGAAAAAAAACTGTCTGTTTTTATACATCAATTAAGATAATTCGTAAATGATATAGTATTATGATGACAATAGTGAATTCCAGAAATATTGAACAACAGGTTGAGGATTTTCTAGATAATTCTTTTAACACAGAAGATAATTTCATTAACAGTGAAATTCAGAAGAAGAGGTTTTTTTTGTTGTCAAAACTCGTTGCAGATTTATTTAATTGTAAAAATTCAGCAGTATGCTTTCATAATGTTTCGAATTTAATAGTTCTAATTCTGGATATCTATAATGGAAAATTTCCCGTAGATTTGTACTCTAACGGGGAAGCAAAATCGATAAAAAAAAGCAGAAATGACTTTAAGCATATAATAAAAGAGAATTTGCTTTAATGACCGAAATTATCTAAGCAACGAATATCACTAAATTTGTCGGGTGTTTTTTCTTAAATAATTATAATATTATATTAAACATAAAAAGAAATGGGTAGGGGTTTGAATTGAGCTTAAAAGCAGAATTTAAAAAAATAGATATTTTAGACCAAGGTCATGTATTTGAGAAAATTGAATTTTTTCCCAACATATCATATTTAATCATCCCTTTTTCGGTTGCATTTGAAAAAAATGACCCTCCAGATATATACAATGGAGAGGAACTAATTCCTTTTAAGGAAAAAGATCTTGATTTTAAAGATATTTTAATTCATGAGTTTTTAAACGATTAAATTTTTTTTTATATTCTTCTTGTGTTAGTTATCGCTTTTATAGGCATAAGAAATACATTAAGACATAATGGACAAGAATTATATTTTAACAGCCAGGATTCTATGCATGTGGCGTGGTATAGACCATTACAAAACGAGCATTCTATTGTAGCATGTTTATTCGGATTGATAAATTTGTGACAAATTATACACTGTTTCATTGAATTTGTTGATTTCTTGGCTTTTTTCAACTTGATTCCACAAAAACAACAGTAATTTAATTTCGATAAATTCAATCCTAATAATTTTTTCCCACAATAAGGGCAATAGTTTATTTTAGAAATGCTCAATTTAATCACTTATTATTATAAGGTTTTTAACTATCTACTGTAAAAAAACATAAAAGAGCTTTTCCGAGTCCAATTTTTAATTAAAAAAATCAAAAAAAGAGAAAAATTACTTAAACTTAATTATACTCTTTGAATTTTCATAGAATTTCCTTTTCATTTATAAAATTTAGAGAGAGGAAATAAGAAAAGTTTATTTGTACAGATTGATAAATTCTTCTAAAGGTATTAAATACTCATCTTCGTAAGAGAAGATATTATTATGACCCGCACCTTCTATTAAAACAAGTTTTTTCTTGACTCCTTCAGGTATATTATCAAATATTAATTTTCCCTGAAAAGAAGGAATAATGAAATCATTGGTACCATGAATGACTAATACAGGTTTTTCGAATTTCCTTATTCTCGTATCGTTAGAATATTCACTTAATAATTCTGGTGTTATTTCAGAACCGGTTACTCTAAATAATCTTGACATCATATCGTATATACTTGCAAATCCACTTTCAAAAATAATTCCATGTAAACTTTCAGGATTATGTGAGCCGATTTCAGATGCGCATATGCTTCCCAGGGACCGTCCCAAAATAAATAGAGAATCACTAATACTATTTTTAATAATCCATTTATGAAATTCATTATATATCGGAAAGGCATCCGTTATTAAACTGGTATAATATGGTTCACCTGAACTAAATCCGTATCCACGAAAATCTACAACTGCTAAATTCACACCACATTGAAAGAAAAAGTTTAAAAAATATTGATAATCTGCAGCAATTTCTCCATTTCCATGAAATAGTAAAATTGTGGGATAATTTGGATTATTTAAATAGAAGAAACCACCAATTAGGATGTTTTTTTCAATTTGAAGCTTTAGGACTTTAATGTTTGGATCTATATCATTAGGTACCGGAATTTTCCGTGGATAAAAAACAATATTCGAAACTGCGGGATTATCGATTAATATTTTTTTTACCATAATATAAAACCTTACCATTCAGGCTTAAAAATTTTCTTTGTTGTTTTTATTATTTTTTAGATCTTTTTGATAAAAAAGTAAAATTTTATATTGTTTGCAGAAAAAGATATAATCGCCTAATACAATCTAATTATAAA
>JAGXNR010000163.1 GCA_019894875.1 Promethearchaeota archaeon
CCATCAACATGATGAAGTTCCAAAGATTCGATAACGCGGCCTATTTTATCTTCAGGATAGTCAATTTCTTCGACGAGTTCCCATGCCATTGCTCCACCACATGCTTTATATCGTCCAACATTATCGAGTTTCTCTTTTTCTATAAAACAAGTCGAATATCCATTATCAGCTGCAATTTTTGCCGCTATTGAACCACCAGGACCTGCTCCTATAACAACGATGTCAAATTCTTTCATAAATTATAAAATCTCTCTTTTCGTATTTTTTGTGACTAAAGAGCCCTAGAATAAAAATTGTTTCACATAATCAATAATATTAAATATATAATTGGAAAAATCAGTTCACGATAAAATTTATTTTGAAAATTAAAATGGAATTGGATATATCTTATACTAATTCGAACTTATTTGTCTGTTGAGCTAAATTATCCAAGAAGTTCTTCATTTCATTCGTCCGATCAATGGACAATTCTTTAGCTGCAGTAGTGTATAATTGTAATGGTAACTCATCATGGAACTTTTGAATAAGAAAAATTGCACTTTTTAAGTCAGGAGTCCAATCTTCTATTCCTACAATCGCAAGTATTCTTGAAATGCCAATCGTACCCATGAAATCAAGCGTATCTGCATCATGAAGGATTAAAGACTCCTTAATTTCAGAAGGCTTAACATTAAACATATGGCCCTTAATAATGTCCTTAACTAGATCGATTTTACTCTCGGGAAAACCTATAGATAGGAGTATTTCAGAGCATCTTTCGACTGCAACTTCAGAGTGATCTTTTCCTTCTTGACGATATGGATCAAAAGCTCCAATGTCATGTAAATATGCCGCAGCGAATATTGTATCCCTATCAACATCCAAATTTTGTGTTTCAACTAATTTAATCGCTAATTCGTAGACTCTTTGAAAGTGAGTTAATCCCCATGCGGGATGTGTAAAATTTTTAACAAATTCAAGGAGTTTTGATTTCCACATTTATTAGTTACCTTCTTATTCTTATGACATAAACTATTGAGTCAAACGAGTTTTTACTTTAACAGTCGTAATGACATGAGGTTCCATTTTAAGAGTGAAGGTGTTACCTGATTTAAATTCAAGAATAGTTTTTATTTCAGATTTAGGTTTCTCCTCTAAAAAATTCACTATTTCTATGTGTTCAATCTCTAAGAAATTACATAAAGATATCTTAGTTTCTTCAGGTTTAGGTGATATATTATAAAATCTAAGTATTAAATCATCTCCTTCTTCTGCCTTTTTCAATGCGCTAAGGACAATTTTCTTGTTCTCAACATCTAAAAAGCTTAACTCTGCGGGTAAATATGCGAGGGTTTGTTGCCGTTTTGATTGGATAAAGTAAGAAATAATACCAAATGGTTTAATAACAATTTTATCAGAAGCTCTTATTGAAGACATTACAATATCTGGAGCAATTACATAGAACGGATTGTTAAATTCTTTTCCTCTACAATGTACTTGACTAGTTATCCAATCAGATTTATTACCCTCAATAACTAGAGAAAGTTCGAAAGTGTGTTTCCCTATACATTGAGCCTTTGGTGTATTTAAATCTGGACCAGCATTGTTTCTTCTGGTAGCAAAGTCGTGTCGAGATAACCATTCAATACAGCGTAGTAAGGTAATAGCCAAAGAAATTGTACCATCTTCATTAATAACAGGTTCATATTCTGGTAAACCCTTATTCAACACTGAAAAAGTTCTTGAATCATCACTGACTGAAACGAAATCTTTCTGATGGTTTGTAGGTAATGGTTTCTGAGCCCATTTCTCAGCTTTAGGTAATTCTATATTTCGAGGATTGATATAAAAGTGTCCATCGCTAAATACTCTACTAGATTTGATTTTTGAAGGAAAAAGTACTCGAATTCTGTGATCTTTGCTAGAATTTTCTAAATCAATTTTAAAATCTATTCGATTAATATCTTTATAGAGAGTGATGTAAATATCGATTAAATTGGAAACTAAATATTCGTCTCTGATATACCGATCCTCAGATAAGGATGCAGGTAAATTGAGATTTGCTTTAATTTTTATCGTTTTTTGAGTTACACCATCAATTATAGGTGAGATTTCTATGATATTCAAATCTTCTGTTGTGAATTTAAGATCTGTTTGATTTTCAAATGGTCCAGAATAATCGTATTCGTCTCCCCAATCTGCTACATCTTCGAAAAAGCAGATATTTTCATATAACTCGCCAGAAATTTTATCTAAAACATTAATTTGGCCTTTTAAATTTACTTTAATTTGGTAAAATTGATTTTCTATACTATTTATGCTAAGTTTTAAACTATTATTCTTAATCTCCTCTTCAGTGGATTTATCTCCTGGAACTATGTAATAAACTTTATACCCACAAGAAGGAATTTCGGCTAAGAATGAACAGTAAAAACTGACTGATGATAAAACTCTATATCTAGGTTCTTCTTCACATTGAACAAACTGATATGGAATATTAGTACCATTCGAATCAGTAAGTTTGAAATTCTCAGGCTTTTTGAAACCACTACTTTTGATATTAGATAGAATATTGAAACTAGCTAAGTCTCTCCTCTTCCAAGGAAGTGGGTTGAAAATAATTATAGGAATAATATTGTCTTCATCTTTAATTGAGATTAAATCGTACAAATATATTATCGTGTTTTTGAAAACTTCATTTCCGATTTGTTCAGCCCAATCAAATCTTGTTGCCATTTCATCGTGTACCTGGTCAATTGAACAACCACAAATAGAGTCATGCGGGTGATTTTTAATGAGCCATTTTAAACCGGTAAGAATATAATCTTTAGGATAATGGAATTTTTTATATTTATCGAGAGCCCCTGTGATAGCTGCAAGCGGCTCTGTGTATTTTTCATACAAATACTCGATGGCTGTATTTCTCTGTTTAATCCACATACGAGCGGAAAAAACTCCAGAAAGTAAATGAGCATATTTTCCACCCCTCAATTCACCTTGAAATGACTTTAATTCGGGATTATAGCTTAAGACCTTGTCTACATAATATTCGAAATCATTTTGTTCTAAAACTTTATCCGGATATAACTCGTTCCATTGTTTTACTAAATCTGGAACCTCAGGTCTTGCTTCGTGATGATCTGAACCACTATTTAATAAAACATAGGGTGATGCTGTATATTCCTCAAATTTTGATACTACCCGCTTAATTTTATGAAGTGCTGATTTATATTTACCTGATTTGGATTTTAAATTCAAATCTGCAACAGAACCATAACTTAATATCAAAAAAATCGCTAATATTGTGCTAGAATTACCGGGAGAATTCCACAAAAATTCGATATTCAAATTTTGGTCATCAAATTCATTACCAAACCCTCGCCAAAACAAAACTGAAGGAATTTCGAACCCTTTAAGAATTTGTGGTAGTTGAGCAATATGTCCAAAAGGATCAGGAATATAGCCCGTTTTCATAACTCTACCAAATTTTCTAGCAATTTGGTGCCCAATGAGCAAATTTCTTATTATAGATTCACCAGAAACCAAAAACTCATCGGGTAAAATATACATTGGGCCTATAGATAACCTTTTCTCTTTAACATATTTTTTTATTTCTTCTTCACGATCTGGACGAACCTCCAGATAATCTTCAATTGGGATAGTTTGACCATCGAGAGTAAAATTTTTGTAGTCTGAATTGTTTTTTAGCATTTCAAGAAGTTTGTCAAACAAAATAACAAGTTTAGCGCGATATTCTTGAAAAGGAAGATACCATTCTCTATCCCAATGCGTTTCTGGAACAATAATTATCTGATTTGCTTTCATTTTAATACAACACCATGTGAATATTTAATCTCTATTTAATAACGAAAGGGAATAAAAATTATAAATATTTTTCAAATTGATTTCAACATTAGTTTAACCAATAACAGACTTCCCTACGACGCTATAATGTGGTTTTTCTCCCAATAAATGTAATAGAGTTGGAACCATATCTGTTGTTTTACAGTATGGTAATTCTAATGAAGGTATGTTAGGAGAACCCCCAATTATAAAGGGAACTGTCATAGACTTCTTAATTCCTATATCATGAGAATACGGATGAGAAGCTACAGTTTTTCCATGTTCATATCCAAATCCGTACTCTCCAAGCGTGGTAGTTATTATATCACAAGATCTAGGATTTTTAAAATAACGAGGTACTTGGTCAACTACTATAGGAAAATCAATCAGATTAGTAACTTTTAACCATTCATCAATACTATGAGATTTTCCATCTATAAGTCGCGCAGATTCCTCACATTTATTATAATTATAGAAATCCTTATCATCGGGAATATATTTAGTTCTTTGGTTTTTTCCATGCCCTTCATATTCAATAATATCCGTGAACTTTTTCCTCGTTTCAATGTCTTTATGTTCAAGGTAAATGATACCTTTGTCTGGCGTGTTATTGTCATCTCTGTAATACATTGCCTTTACACCTGGGATTTTCCATAAAGTGTCAAATACATTTAATTCCTTGCTACCCTCACCCTCTGGAGTAAATTTTTTTAACTGTCCTAGAGTTGGATGATGGTACCAACTTTCTCCTGGGAAATTATAGAATCCAAGTCCTCCCATATGACAGTCGAAATCGCCAGTTCCCTTCTTAGGTAGGTATTGGGTAAATCCGCTTTCTTTAAAAAACGGTTCGATGTCATACATCTTTTCTGACTTGTAATTTCCGTGATCAGAAATAATTCCAATAGCGGTTGAATCATAATACCCTGTGTTTTTAAGAGTTTTAATTAATGACCCAATGTACCGATCACAATCGATTACTTCTTTAATGTACTCTGGATGATCAAAGCCCTTATTATGCATCAAATCATCTGTTTTTGGAATATATGCAACAGTTACCTTTGGAACATCGTTGTTTGAAAAGAGTTTTTTAGGATTTTTATATATTTCTTCGACTCCTTTAAGTATTGAGGAGGATGTGTATTCAACTGGAGGGATTAAAACTGAGCCTCTATTTATAAGATTTAAGGAACTCAAAAAATTACCCTCTCCCGCTTGTTCAAATATGGTTTGACAATTTGGCCCTATATCATTATTTAATTTTAAAAGATGACTTCCTTTCCCATAATTTCTAATAATTGGAAATTTTTTTTCTTCCTTTAAAGGATATGATCTCCCTACCCAATGATACATAGGCGCCCCACTTCCTTCTTTTGGAAAATATCCCGAGTAAGAACCAATAATTACATTACTATAGCAAGGAAAAGTTATACTTGGGAATGAAGTAATACAATTTTGACTTGAAATACCATTTTTTGCAATTTGAGCTATATTAGGTGCTTTTCCATTTTTAATCAAATCAAAAAGATGAGATGCTCTAAGATCATCTATCAGAATTAATATTACTTGATTCACTAAATTATTCCGGGTCATAATTATTATATTATCCTTTTTATTAGTAAATTAATTTGCTTTTAGTTAATAATTTTATTTTTCCTCAGAGGTGGATTTCCATTGAACTAGAAAATCAAAAAGTTTTTGACGATCTCAATATTTACTAAAACATATGAGTGAAATAGCTGAAAAAAATTTTGTAGTGGGAATCCTCGGGGATAATTTCGATATAAACAATTTAATCGGTCAATCTTTGGGTTCCCCAGGGACTAAATCAGATATTCTTTTTTACAATCGGTTAGATCAAACTTTAAATCAAGTGTTTTGTG
>JAGXNR010000164.1 GCA_019894875.1 Promethearchaeota archaeon
GATATGAAATTATATTGATTTTTTTTATTAGTTTTAATCTCGCTATGTGTTTCTTTATGATTACTTTGGTATAAACTAATAACTCCTGAATCAAGAAAGATGGTATTCTTCATTAAGATTTCCTCTGATATAATCTATCTTTCTCATTTTCTATTTCTTTTTTACGTTCTTTAGAAATTTCTTCAACGATCTTGATACCTGTTTCCTCATTTAATATTGATTGTATTTGCTTATCTGAAAGATGAGGTAAAATTTTAATTCCTTCTAAAGGGTGATCAATAATTATTATTTTATCACCATCTTTCCATCCATATTTCTTCCGCATTTCTGAAGGAATCGTTATCCGCCCATGATTGCTTATATTTACTATTGTCATATTATATTAATAGAAAATTAAAAATTTAAATCTGCTTATAATTTTTAAGATTTGCTTAGCAGATCACAAGAGTTAAAAAAATATTTGGTGCTACTTTGGGATAAGAAATAATACATTGTACCTTACCTAATTATATAAATTCATCGCTCCCCCTTTATTAAATAAATAACTCTAAAACTCTATTCAAAATTTGTAAACTCGCACATTAACCTTGGTTTCAGATTATATTATTTCTTCAATAATAATTATTCTTTAATATTTAAGAAAACATAGGTTAATCATAGTATAGCAAACCTTAAAAGAATTTAAAATGCTGCAAACAAGTGGTATGAAAAAGAAGAAAATAAAGTGCCCTTTATGTAGCGTTAAATTCATACCTCGATTTTTTCATCGCGAGAAATTGAAATTCGAAGTAAGTGCTCCAGTTCACATAATAAATAAATTTAAATTAAAGTTTTCAAATGGAGGGTTTCAACCTCCGAATATAGTTAGTCGCTCTTGGGTTACTATTTGTCCCGAATGTAATTACATAATTAAATTTGCAGCTGAAATGGGTAAGAAGGAATTTTTAGACCAAGATTCGAAATCCATCCTTCACTTACGAGAGTTCAAAGAAGATGGAAAGCGTTATGAATATAAATTTTATAATCTTGAAAAACCCTATAAGGAAGCCCATTATTATAACACAGATCTAATAGAAGACCTAAAAGAGAGGATGCTAAAGGCTTTAGATGATTTAGATCTATCCAAATGGGGTTTTCTGTATAAGATGTGGAAGACTGATTCTCAGATTGATTCATTTAAATTTTTAATAAGATTTTTAGCTTATATAGAGAAATACATTGCATCTCTGAAGATTACGATCGATCCAGACACCATTATCGCCAAAATTGGGGCATTAAATGTACCCAATGAATTAAAAGAGAATATAATAAGTCTTATTAGAATTCGAGAAAAAACAGTAGGGCAATATTACGATCTAAGTAAAAAAGATGAAGCACTTTTACAAAATACTTATATTGAATTAACCATGGAATTAATTTTTCAAGAAATGGTGTCTCTTCATTTAAATAAAGCAAGTATTAAGGAAGATCCCCGTGCTCTAGATAAAGAATTTTATTATTTAGAATTGAAAGAGCTACTTCAGAATTATATAAAGAACACATATTACATAAGTGAGGACACATCTCTATTTGTAATAACAATGCTTAATCGACTTAAAATAACACTAGGCTAGAGAATTTTTTTATTTTTTCATGAGATTTTTTTTTAACTCTCAATCAATGGTCGTAAAATCCTTCCTGCTCCATTATAAATGGAAGAATCGTTTATCCTATAAACAATATTATTGGCTCCATCTCTATATTAGTCAAGCCGAGGAACAAGGTGATGTATTATCGCCTTATCCACTAATTGACCCTCCAAATTTAAAGGACCATAAAATAAGAATTATCTAACCTATTCAAAAATAAAAAAAAAAGAATTTAATATTGTTAAATAAGGTTGTTTTATACTTTACAACCTATAAAGAACACTTTACGACCACTAGCAATTGCTAATCCCTTTTTAGTAATTATAACCGTGATTCTACCGAAATCGTTTTCTCCTTTGTAAAACTCATGTTTTTTAGAAACGCAGTGAACAAAAATAACCCATGATACGCGTATTCCATCAATTCTAATTTCAATTGTAGATGCATTAATATAAATCGCTGCATCACCCCAAATCCGGCCTCCATCATACCAAATCTTGCCAAACCCAACAAGCATTTTATGACTCATTAACCACTCATATGTAGGTTGACTAACGTCTTGTACACTAAATTCTCCCGAGAATACATCCAAATGACGGTACCCTGGCAGCATTATTCCAATGAAGTCTGGATTTGCAATTTGATGTTGGAACCTCCACTCACCTGTATAATAACTATCCGCTAGGAATCCAAGAAATGGAACATCAATCTCATAGTAATTATCATCGAAATCATATGGTACCAAGCCAGTTGATACGTATGGGCAGTTATCCCAGTCTATTATTGCAGAAGAATCTAACCCTAACCTTGTAGGCCAGTATCTATCAAACCTAGACATTAAATAAACCATTATAGCGGGATCTCCGAAACCTTCTCCCATGTTACTAACTGACAATAGCCCATATGCAGCCCATTCGAAAATGGTAAGCCCTGGGTAAGCACCCGGAAGAAGCTGTCCTGTCATAAACGCTGGCCATGGATACCATGGCTCCCACGGTGGAAATACAGCAGGTGCGTCAGGATTTTCAACAGCATATTGATATAAGAATACTGCTCCTGAGCTACCCACTTCTCTAGACCAATTTTCAGCAGTTAATCCGTTTATCATGCTAGGTAAATCATACAGATTATCCACTAATTCTGGGTATTTTGCCACAGTTCCACCATCGCGTGGAATTATCCCTTTTAGATCTTCTTCCCAGTACATTGACGCGTAGTTTGCCAGTGCACTTCCACCGAAGCTATCACCAGCAAGGTAGATTCTCTGTTCTCCTGACACTGCTTTCGCTAGATTGACAGCTTCCTTTATATCACTAATCCACTGGTTCCATCCCCAATCTATCATGAATGAGAGATCACTATGGGTTAGATGCTGATCTACAAAGTGAGTTCTGTAATCGATAGAATAAACTTCCCAACCCCTATTTGCAAGATAGATAGCATGGCTATGGTTTTCGTGTTTTGCATGAGTGTCTGTAGGGGGATTTGAAATCATTTGCTCACCACTACTCCATGTCCCGGGTAGCATGAAATACACTCCATGGGGCTCAATACCTTCTTTCACTAATCTGTGTATACCTATTTTATCAAAAGGTCCATAAGGAGCTCTTTTCATTTCCCAAACGTCTTCTCTCAAATCAGGATAAGCCTTAATTCCCCTTCCATCTTCAGTCTTAACCCATTTCAGTAAAGCAGTAGGAGTTTTGTCAAGATCGTTGATTATATCAATGAACATTTCGGTTGTCGGTACAAGAGCGTCCTTAGCCACCGTGTCTAGTGTATCATATTGTGTGAACTGAGGTGCATTATGAGAGATATAATTTATAGTAGGTACGCCAAGTTCATGGAATTTTGCTCCTTCACCTGGAACAGCAAAAGCTGCCGGTAAACAAGATGTCCGTACCATATCGTTTTCTACAATGGCTTCAGATGCGTAAGAAAGTAGGTATTCATTTGCAGACAAAAAGGGACCTGAAAGAAACATTCCTCTTGGAGCAATTAGTCCGGTTTCAACAAACTCTCCATCAATTACCTTAATTTGCTTCCCAATCATCTCAATGTTAATAGCACATGCAACTTGAGGCAATGAATTGTAGGCGAGACACTCATACTCATCCCACGCTGCTTGTTTACCAAAATGACTTGCGAAGCTGACGAACATTAATGTCTTTTCTCTAAAACATCTAGGAATTTGAGCAAAATATTTAGCTAAAGCCATAACTACAGAAACTCCTGAAGCTTCGTTAGTTGCCCATCCATCATGATGGGATAAAACCAGAATAATATCATCTGTTTTTCCTGGTAAAGAGCCATAAACATTGTAGGTAGTCCCAGGTCCTTCTTCTCCGGTTAAAATCATGGTTGCTTCTACTGTTTCTGTTGCTAATAAATCCTTCAAGTGATCACCGTCATTTGGGCTCACAGTTAAACCTGGTATTTCCCCATCAGCATACCAATGAAGATACTGATTCACATAGTCAGGCATGCAAGTCATTATACCCACATAACCAGCAGCGCCATATGTAGCAGCTAATTGATATGAACTTTCCAAGTTAGCTAAAGGCCAATTTTCAGTAGCCATTGGATCGTTGGCAAAAGTATTATCTGGATCCCACTCAAACAAGATAAAAGGTAAAAGAAATGCTCTAGGCCATGGTGCACCCAAAATATCTACAAGAACTATTTTTCCTTCAACTCCACCATTTCCGCTCACAACATCGAATTCTGTTTGTGATCCCGTCCCTACATAGACCATTTCAGTTGTGAGCTCTTCTGGATCTGTGAAAGCAGTATACCGTAAGAAATAGGAAGGTATAACCTCATCATCTCCACCCGTATTAATCGTGAGACTCCATTCATCTGGAAAACAAACAGTTGCAGGTACAGGTTCTAAAAACGTATCTTCTAACCCAGATTCTTCAAAGTTTTGTAATACATATTCCGCGCCTTCCCAGTATGCACCTGTTCCCGGCATTCGATAACCATATCTACCTTGATCACCTATTTCACACAAATCTTCTATCCAACTAAAAATCTCATCTTCCGGGGCAACTTTTGTTTTACCTGAACTATTAAACCCTTTATGAGAAGAAAAAGAAACTACTGGAGTTGCAAACGCAAAAATCCCGATAATCAATATAATTACTACAGAATAAAATTTCAATTTTTTAATTTGCATTTAATTTTTCCTCATTTTTTTTTTAACAGTATTAAAGCATTAAAAAGACCTTAATACTATGTTTCAACTCTTTGAGTTTTTTATTTAAATTTAGATTTCAAAGCAAGTTATAATTTGATCCCTCTCTATATAAATATTTACATATATGTAAAATGATTTCATTGACTAAAATTTGAGGTATGATAATAACTCAAGAGATAATTTTTAAAAGTGAAGATATCCCTATTTTAACTTGAGCTTACTCCAAATCAAAAAAAAAAAAATTTAAGATAGGTTGATTATGTCTGTAAAAATCGTAAAAGATTATTATATGAAAAATAAAGCAAAATTAACTGCCCAATTCGATAAATCCTTACACGTTTCAAAGGAAATATTGTTAGAACGATTCAATGAACTGGAAATCGAAGGAATTTTTAATAAAATGCGAAAAGAATATGATAAAATAATCCCAGAAATACCATATATCGGAGGGAGGAAAAATTCTTTTACGTCTATGCTAGTTGATGGCGTTGCCATGTTAGCATTTTTTCGCATTCTTGAAAAAATGGGTATGACGTACCGCGAAATTGGTGAATTTTGTTATGAATTTTGGGAAAAGATATTCAAGATAAGGGTTCATAAATTAGAAAAAACCGGTCAAAATCCTGTGGATCAATTATTTAATGATACATATATCAATTTTAATAAAAATCTCGCAAAGACTTTACTACAGAAAAAATACCCAGGTGATTTTGTTATGGAGTTTGTAGAAGGCGACGGTAAAACGTTTGATTACGGTTATAGATTCACTGAATGTGGAATTCATAAAGTTTTCAAAAAGTTAGGGGCTGAGAAATACGTTCCCTTCATGTGTTTGTCTGATTTCGCTCAATGTAATAT
>JAGXNR010000165.1 GCA_019894875.1 Promethearchaeota archaeon
GATAGGTTTTAAAGGTTTAATATCAGAAAATATTATAGACAAACTTACGATCAAAATTAACAATTGGAAAATATATGGTGGACGGTTATCAAAACGCTGGAAAAAATTATTACTTAAACTTATTCCACCAGCATTTCTGCCATTATTTTTAAATATATATAAAAAAATTAGAGGAGCTTATTGTGAGTATTGTGGAATAACATTAAAAAAGAACGATGAATTTTGTGTGGAATGTGGTAGATCTCAAATATAAAAAATGTTTTTTTTATACTTATTTCAGTATGTTTTTTTTAACCTAATAACGCTTTTTATCATCCAAGTTAATTTAGATCCAAACTTATGAAAACATAGATTATTAATTAACAAAAATATTTTTATTTAAAATTTGAATGAAAAAAATAGAAATAATGATGAAATGTCTTTTTCCATTTTAATGGCTAATTTCAATAATGCCAGATTCATTAAGGCTGCAATAAAGAGTGTTATTTCTCAGACATATCCATACTGGGAATTAGTTATTGTAGATGATTGTTCAACCGATAATTCTATAGTTGTTATTCACCAATTACCAAAAGATGATAGAATAAAAATAATACGGCATGAAAGAAATCAGGGATATGGAGGTTCTTTAAGAACTGCAGCAGCTAACGCTTCAAATGATATAATTGGAATATTTGATGCCGATGATAAGCTCCATGAAGAAGCTTTAAAAATTATTGCAGATACATATCAAAAAAATCCTGATTATGGTTTTATATATAGTACTATGTGGGAATGTGATGCTCAATTAAAAAATTGTGTAAAAAACAAATGGATAGGATATGACATCCCAAAAAAAACAAATATTTTTAAAATTAAGATATCTCATTTTAAAACTTTTCGAAGAAGTGCTTATTTAAAAACATCTGGTTTCGATCCAGACCAAAAGAGAGCTGTGGATAAAGATATAATTTTCAAGTTAGAAGAAGTTACTGATTTCAAATTTTTGGATATTCCACTATATTATTATAGATGGCATGGAAAAGGAATTTCACAGAGTAAAAGTTCGTTTATTCCTGAATACTATCATTATCTTGCTAAATTAAAAACATATAGAAGAAGACTAAATACTAATATTCCCAATTTCACTAAAAAACAGATTTATTTTGAGTATTATAGAATAACATTTTTTAAGTTAATCCATTTCTTTATAGGGTTATATAGAAAATTAAAAATTCGAGATATATTTATTAAAATCTTAAATAATACCTCTTTCATTCCAGAATCAATAAAAATTAGGTTAACTTTTCTAAAAAAGTTTAACTAATTATGCCTTTTTTAGGGTATCATCAATAATTTTAATCCAATTATCAATAAATTTTCTCTTCTCATAAATTTTAACTCGTTCGATTGATTTTTCTGCAAAGTTTCTTCGACTTTCATCATTTTTTGCCAAGAATATCATTTTTTCAACGAGATCAGATGCATTTGCTACTTCAGTTAAAAGTCCATATCTCCCCCCTCCTAATATCTCATTAGGCCCTGTTTCACAGTTTGTAGAAATAATTGGGAGGTTACAAGCTAAAGCTTCAATTAAAACGGTAGGTAGTCCTTCATGTAAAGAAGAGAGTACGAAAATATCTGCTTTTGAAATATATTTATAAGGATTTTTTTTAGTCCCGAGTAGAAATACCTTATTTTCTACATGATTACTTTTTATCAATTTCTGAAGTTTTAGTTTTAATATCCCTTCTCCTATTATAAATAACCTTGAGTTTGGAATTTCGCGGATCACTTTAGAAAATGCCTTAATTAAGTATTTATGTCCTTTTTCCTTTGATAGTCTCCCAATTGTGATGAATTTGATTATACTTGCATCATTAAATATACTCTTATAATCGCTTATATTTTCCTTCGCTAGTTGTTGGATACTTTCAATATCAAAACCATTATAAATTGGTGTAATTTTATCGTTATTTAGTTTATATTTATAGTTTAATATTTTTTTAAGTCCCTTTGAAACTGGTACAATTATATTTACTTTTTTTAACTTATATAGGAATCTTATTAGATATTTACCATAGATCCTTTTTCGGTAATGAAAATTTGGATTTGTATTTACACTAATGATTAATGGGGCATTTATTTTAGAGAGATATTTAATCGGTATAACCCAAAAGCTTGTTTTATTCATAAATGTAATAATGATATCTGGATTAATCGATTTTATAATCTTATGAATTTTGTAATATCTTAAAATCAATCCACCAAATAGATGAGGTTCTTGAATGGTATAATATTTTCCTTTAAAGGGGTAAATATCATCATAATGAAAAAAAGTGAGGACCGATATATCATAATTTCTAGACAAATTTAAGGAAAGTGTTGATGCTACTTTTTCAGCACCTCCACCAAACATTAATGAGGGGACCACAATTAATACTTTTCTTTTCATTTTTAAGAGTCAGTAATATATTAGGAATAATTGAAAAAAGTTTTAAATGACTTTAATGAGTTAAAATTTATTAAACTTGAGAAGTAGGTTTAACATATACTTAAATATTTCTGTCCAATTTCAGTTTCTAATATTAATTTTCTATTAATTAATTTTGTATGAGTATTCAAAGCTCTATTGATTAAAAAAGTTAGGGAATTACTTCTTATTAAAATCCACCAATGGATTTAATAATTAAATTAAAAACACATTATTCATTAATACTGTATTATACTATGGATGAACTTATTCCTATGGGGAAAGTTATCAAGGAAAATCCTCGAGTTAAAGAACTTGAAAAACAAGGTTTTATTATCAAACCTGAAAGAATTGATGAATATTTAAATTCATTTAAAAATAGGGTATCCGCGTTCCCTAACAAAGAACTCTGGAATAATAAAAGAGTATTAATAACGGGGATAAGTGGATTTGCAGGGAGTCATTTAGCAGAGCAATTATTAGATTTAGGTTGTGAGGTTCATGGAACTATTCGTAGACATGCCGTACCAATGCATGAGAATATCGAACACCTAAGAGGTAAGATTATATTACATGAAGCAGACATTACATCATCCGAAAGGATTCTTAGTGTTTTTGAAGAGATACGACCAAATGCAGTATTTCATCTTGCTGCTGAATCTTTTGTCCCAACCTCTTTTAGAGAACCCGTAAGAGTAAGCAGTAATAATATAGAGGGAACAATTAAAATTTTTGAAGCAGCTAGAAGGTTTGATGACGACTTAACTAGTATTCATGTTGCTTGTAGTAGCGAACAATATGGGTTAGTAGATCCTAATGAAGTGCCTGTGACAGAAGATATAAAGAGAAATCCATTTCGCCCTAGGAGTATTTATGGGATATCTAAGTGTGCAACAGAACAAATTGCTTGGTTATATCATAATACCTATGGCGTACCGAGTATAATAACTCGAGGATTTAATCATGAAGGACCTAGGAGAGGAATTCAGTTTGTTACCAGTGTAATACATAGACAAGTTGTTGAAATTTTAGAAAATAAAAGAGAGAATATAATTATTGGTAATCCAAATGCTATACGAGATTTTACCCATGTAAAAGACACAGTTAATGCATATATCTTAGCGAGTGAAAAAGAAATTATTGGTGACCCCCTTAATGTTTGTTCAGGAAAAGGAATAACTATTGCTGATTACGTGAAGTTAGCGAAATCAACATATAATCTGAAGAACAAAGTTTTTATTGATCCGAAAAGACTTAGACCCAGTGAAGTGCCACTGTTAATTGGTAGAAATGAGAAAATTATACAAAAAACGGGATGGTTACCAACAAGAACTGTTATTGATATAATAAAGGAAGGTGTTCAATACTTTCAAGAACATCAAGAGCAATTAGGAATAGAAGCTCATTAAATAATACTGGATTATATACAAAAGTAATACTACTATATATTCAATATTTTTTTTTTGAATTTGAATCAATTCTAAAACTCCTTTTTCCCCTAACTCAATTATCTCATTCAATTGATTTTTACTAAATGGCGCACCTTCAGCTGTTCCCTGCACTTCAATAATTTCTGAATTTTCATTCATGACTAAATTTAAATCAACATCAACCTTAGAATCTTCACCATAGTTCAAATCAAGGAGAATTTGGTTTTTCTTAATCCCTAAAGATATTGCCGCTAAAACCTTATAATCTGGAAAATCATAGAGTAATTGTTGATTGTAAAGATAATTCATTGCATCAAAAACTGCAACAAACGCTCCAGTTATGGCAGCACATCTAGTACCTCCATCTGCTTGTATTACATCGCAGTCAACTCTAATTGTTCTCTCACCTAATTTTTCGTAGTTAAAAGCTGCGCGTAAACTTCTTCCAATTAACCGTTGTATCTCTTGTGATCTACCTCTATTTGTGTCTCTTTGATTTCTTGTCTGAGTAGCCCTTGGTAACATTGCATATTCTGCCGTAATCCATCCCGTTCCCTTATCAACTAAAAATCGTGGAACCGACTCTAAAATTGATGCAGTAACGATAATTTTTGTGTTTCCTTGCGATATTAATACAGATCCTTCTGGATACTTAAGATAATTTCTTTCTATCGTAGTTTTTCTTAGTTCGTTAAATTTCCGTCCATCAAATCTAATATTCCCGACCATCTATCAAAAACCAATTTTTATCAATCTAAAACTCATATAAATAATCATAATTGAAAGTTTTAACTGAAAAGAGTATATTATTATATTTTTTGTTAAGTAAAAAAGTTACTCAAATTCAAGAGTATTTCTTTTTAGTCAACCATAGGATAAGATCCTAATATTTTATACCAAATCACATTATCGTTCATTTGTTCAAATATTTTAATGATTTTTGGTTCATCCTTATCAGCCTCAAAATCCATTAGAAAAATGTATTCCCAACGACCTTTCCTACGAGGACGAGATTCGATTTTTAATAAATTAATATTTGCATCTGCGTAAATCTTCAATACTCGATATAAGGAACCGGGAGTATGTTTTGTGACAAAAACTATGGAAGTCTTGATTTTTCCCTTTTTCAGTTCGTTTAATCGTTTAGAGATAATGAGAAATCTAGTAAAATTCAAGGGATTATCTTCAATATTGGAACTCAGTACTTTTAATTCATAAATTTGACTTGAAAATTCAGTTCCAATTGCTGCATATGATTCATCATTCAATTCTTTAACTTTTCTGGCTGCTTCAGCAGTAGAGTTTACACTAATCAAAGTAGAATTTGGTAAATTTGTTTTAATCCAAGTCTTTGATTGAGCAAAGGCTTGAGGGTGAGAAATAATTGTTTTAATTTTAGATAACTCGGAGTTTTCCAAAGAAATTAGATTTTGGATGATTCTTAACTCAATTTCCCCATAAATAATAACATTTTTCTCAATTAACAAATCAAGTGTTTCTCTAACGGTACCTTGAAGGCTATTCTCAATGGGAACGACTCCAAAATCAATTAAACCTTTTTCAATCTTTTCAAATATTTCTATAGAACTGTTAGATGTTATGAATTCTGATCCTGCTTTAGGAAAATATTCAAGAGCCGCTTGATGAGTAAAAGTTCCGTTTGGACCTAGATATCCAACCCTATTTTTTAATCCTTGAATCAATTTACTAGCACTCATGATTTCTTTCCAAATTGCTTCTATACTTGAATTTTTAAAAACTGTTGATTTTTCATTCAATCTTTCAATAATTTCCTTTTCTC
>JAGXNR010000166.1 GCA_019894875.1 Promethearchaeota archaeon
ATATAGATGAGTTGTTAACCGTGAAACAAGAACAGTAGAGATATCTCCAATTAAAGAGTTCAATGCGGGTAACATCAAGAGCATTACAGGGACCGTATACAATAGATCTTCATTAAAAGAGAGTAATGTTCCTGAGATCAGTCCCAATAATGAGGATATTATAACAATAATTATTGATTCCTTGAAAATTTTCAAGAAATATTTCACTCATGGCACCCCCAACATTATAATTGTTAGAAAAAAGCAAAAGACCGTTGAAAAATCATCTACTGCTGTCATAATGGGACTAACAATATTATTGGGATTTAATCCCTTTTTAAATATCAAATAGTTCAATCCCGTTGAACATGGTATTGAGATAGTGAGAGTTAAAACTATAGAAATAAGAGGAATAACAAAAAAGAATATTATCGGGAGGAGAACCAAGCGAAATATTGTTAAATTTAAGAGTATAGAAAATAATCCAATAACAATCGCAGTGATTATAGAAAGAGAATATGTTGCTAATACATTTTCAAACCAAGACTTACGAGAAAAGCTTCCAATTATGAAATCTCTTGATGTCCTAGCAATAAACGGACCACTCAAATTACCTCTTAAAGATAGAAGAGCGGGGATCATCAGGATTAAAACTTGGAAACTTCTAAAAGGTAAAATTAAAATTGAAAGTACTAACCCAGCGAAAATGTCTCCAATAATAGAAATAATTTCTGAAGGGAAGGTTTCTTTGATAATTTTTCCTTTAGAATCATGAAACTCCATATGCCATCCTCATCAGATTCAGTTAAATTTGTAGAATCCTTTTCTATCATTTTTTATAATAGTCTATAGTGAATTTCATTAAAAATTTATTAATAGTGTTCTTCTTACATTTTAATTAGAATCCATTATATTTAAAAATTTAGGTATACCTAATTTATTCAATTTAAAATTGAATATCTGATTCTTTAAGCCTGGATAGAATTATCTTATTAAATATTGTATATATTTATTAACAAATAATTGATCTTTCTATGATTTTTTTAAATTCATTGGATGATTTTCTTATGTTAACTTACTTTTTTCTTTTCAATAATTAATATTTTCAAAACCTAAACATTCATAGGAATCTAAAAAAAATTTATTTTAGAAAAACAATTCATTATATTTGTTTTTATAAGTTTAGAGTCTTTTTCAAATTTAAAGAGTAAATGTTAATTGAATCTGTGGAAAACAATAGCAAAAAATGAAATTCGTCTCAAGACTAGTCGATTTAGAAATTATAGACGATTATTCTTTATTTTAATTTTTTCAATCTTATTATACTGGGGACTTTTTATAGGTCCGTTTTTCATTGATGCAATTATTCCTGAAGTTGTTAAAGAATATTCTTATCAATTTGAAGCCCTTATTATTCAATTAATTGAATTTACCTTTATTTCATTATTTTTAGTCGCAGTAATGTATCCCCTATTTGTTTTATTTAGAAAATCTGAAGTTATTGAGAAAGAGATTATTTTAGCAACTCCAATTAAACCCGCGGATGTTGTCTTTGGTGAATTTTTAGGACATATACCATTCTATCTTATATTTGTTTTGATGATTGGCCCTTTTGGATTATCATTAATATTGCAAATTAATCCTAGTATGAATCTAATCCATTACTTAATTTACTACTTATGCTTTTTTACACTCTACATGTTTGGATCATTAATTGGAACAGTTATATCTAATTGGATTGAAAAAATATTAGGGAGCAAAAAATTGAAAAATTATAGTAATTTTTTTCTACTTTTAACGTCAATTCTAGTAATTACAGTCTTTTATTCATTCCAATTTATGTTTAATTTCATTAAAGATCATCCAGAATTTAAAGCAGTTTTCTTATTCTACCCCTCTTTTTGGTTTTCAAATATTATTTTATATTTTGTTAATTTTTCATTGATAGAATCATATATTCTAAATATTTGGGTTAATGTTCTATTAGCGATACTTATTCCTATTTCAGTATCTTATATTTTTTATAAAAAAGCTAACTATTTTTATGATTTAAAGATTAGAGCTGAAAGAGAATCAAAAACATATAATAAAGAAAAGGTTTTTCACATTTTTATTAAAAAAATTACTTCCCGAAAATTTAAAGGTTTAGTAATCGTTCAATTTAAATCATTCTTAAGAAAGAAAGAAAATATACTGAAATTGATTTATATGATTGGAACTATAAGTGTCCTTGGAGTGTTAATATATATTTCCTTTGAAACCCAAGTTTTTTCATTATTGATAGAACCATTAAATATTCCAATAGTATTTCAAACTAGATTTGATAGAAATGCGATTATATTTATATTGTCTTGGATGGGAGGTTTAATTTTTGGAATATTTATGGGTATGCATGATTTTATTGATTCAAAAGAATTATTATTTACATATAAGAAATCCCCAAGAGGAACTAAAGCACTCTTATATTCATTTATATATGAATCGTTATATATTCTAATTGTTTATGATATATTTTTAACTATTTTTTTTTCTGTTGTATTTCAAATAGACTTCTTAATCTCTCTGCTATTTTTCCTAATATACATAATAAATAGTGAAATAATATTTCTTCAAACTATCGGTATTCAATGTATTAGACCGTTGTTCGAGGAACGTCGTAAAAATTTGTTTTTTAACAATTATTTAATTTTCTTTATTCAGATTGTTTCCTTTTTATTTTCACTTTTTATTTTTATTTATTCTCTGAAAATACTAATAAGCCCGTTTTTAGTGCTTATATTTACTATATTTACTAACCTTGGAGTTTCAGGATTAATCGCATTTTCTATGTTATACTTTGGGATAAGAAAACTAAATACAATTGAATAAGATTCCTAAAATTAATTCCCTTGATGTTTAATTCTTTTTACTATTCTAATTACGGTATCAAAAATTAAAGGGATGGATAAGATAAAAAATCCAATTGGATTGAATATAATATATTGAACGACTAAAGTAAGAATTTCTATGGGACTGAAAGAAAATAAATGTAAAATAAAAAACATAAAAATTGCTGATCCAAACACTATTAAAAAGAAATTTGATTTTACGCTTGAGATGAAAAGGATTATTATAAACAAAAGAATAAGAGAGTCTGCAAATTCCATATCATAACTATTAGTAATTAATTTCTAATAAATTTTAAAATTTAAAAAAAAAAGTTATATTTAAAATTACACTACTTTTTTCGTTTTCGAATATAATAGATTACTCCTACGATGGTTGAAGGTAGTACTATTAAAAGCGTTACAATTTCATATCCGGGAATTTCTCCTTCTCCAGAATACAAATTAATGCTTATTGCTACTAGGCCATCAGAAGATACCCTAGCTCGATTAAGAAGCCCATTTGAATTCCAATCTGCCGATAATTCATAAGCATCCGGATTTCCAGTTGTTGCTATTATAGCTTCAGTCGTGATGGTCTCCCAATTGTAATTATTAGCAACGATTAAACCTTGAGTAAAAACGAATTGATCGTAGAATGCTATTTTCTGGTTTGAATATGTTGATGGATCTACAATATAACCTGCCATTGTGAAGTTAAGAATAGTTTCTAATATTAGTGTTATAGATGACTCTTCGTAAGTTGAAGCTGATAAGGAGAATGAGTTAAATTCCGAGAATAAATCATTTAAAGAAGTCCAAGTTTGCATATCCATACTAATAGAGAGTGTCATATCTATGGGTGTTGCTCTTTGACCTCCTAAGGTTGATTGTATTTCAGGGTGGATTTGATCTATAGCGATTTTTATTCCAATGGTTGTAGGAAATCCTCCCACTGTTTCCATCATTTCCATCATCAATTCCCACTGTGGCAAAATTGTTGTGGTCCATTGAGTTTTAGTTTGCTCAAGTTGTGCAATAACTAACTCCTGAATTGTTGTATTATCCCAACCGACAGGTAAGGAATCCGATATATTCGAATAAGCAAATGCTGTATCAATACCCCATTGGATAATTGTTGTCATGTTTGCTCCTTCAAGCTCTGGATCATATGAAGTAAGAGTATAATTCAAAAAATCTGTCAATCCACCCATTAAATTGGAAATTGGTTCGGATTCCCATCCAGGAGGAGATGTATCATTAATCATATACCACAATCCGTCAAGCATATAAGTAAGATTAGCATCCCATATTGCAGATGGAATCATAAGGGGAAAGAACTCATCAATCGTATATGTATCAAATCCCGGAGGTAACATCATATAAGCCATTGGTAGTAGTTGCTCCATCATTACATAAGTGAGAAAGCTTTCCGTTGCTGCAGGAAAAGATTGTATTATTATAGTCTCTAAAAATTCCTGTAATGTCATATCATCCCAACCACTAGGTAAAATACCCATTAATAAGGTATTATTTAATTCATTTAAAGCAAGCTCTAGCATAAATGGAATGGGTTGATCTTCCCAACCCATAGGAAGTGTCTCATTAAGCCCATCAATCATTACATCAACGAAAGCAGAATAATTTAAAGATTGCCAATTATCAGGGATCTCCCCAGAAAGAAATGTTAAATTAAATTTTGATATATAATGATCAAGAGTTTCATTTAAGAACGTAGAAATATTTAAATTCTCCCACCCTGGTGGTAAAAGATAAGATAAAAGCGTATAAGATATATTTTCCATTGCTTCAGGAATCGTCATAGATTCAAAACCGAAAAGTTCAGTTTGTGATATTCTTGTTTCCATTTCAGTTAATAAACCTTCAACATTTTGCATTACGTTATCAAGACCATTCATATTTATTTTGATCCTCCATTGATATTCATCCCCTTCTTCTACACCAACATATCCATTTGATTGCGCTACTGAAAAAGTTCCAAAAGGAAGAAAAAGTAATGTACATAACATAAAAAGCGTTAATATTCTAATTTTTTTCATGATTACTTCAAATTTTTTTTTAAATCTTTTATTAGATTTGAGATTTTATAATAATATCAAAATTCCTTTATTTAAATTTATATTATTTTATTTTTGTTCGCAAAAACTTAACTAATTTCTTATATTAGCAAGTTAGGATGCTAAAACTATAATTTTTATAATGATATTTATCCTAATTATTCCTAATAATAAAGCCTATTAGATGTGAATCTAATATGGTTCTCAGTTGCTGACATCTACACGTATTGGATGAAGTTCCAGAATTAGAAGTATTAGATATTATTAACATTTCAAAATTCTAATTTTCTTCAACGAAATAATATTAAGAGCTAAGATGTTAAAAGAAAAGTAAAAAAAAGATAATTTAAGCGCTTTCCAATTTGAATAAGATAGAAGCATGGGGAATATAGAACTCATCCTTCTTCTTAATTACAACTGTGTGAAAGTATTCCGCAAGACCGAGGAAACCACGGATGACGGATTCATCTTCCTCAAATCTGAAGATTACAGAAGCAATTGCTACGCCTGTACTGAAATTAACTTTATCATAAACCCGCTCGTCTATTAAAGGAATTTTAAGCTCATTGACGATTTCATAGACCCGCTTAATAAAAAGTTCTCGTTTTGGTATTTTGAACACCTATTTTATATTTATTCAAAACTAAAGAATTTGTAGAAGTTTGAAATTTTTATAATTACTAATGCAATATGTTATATAATATTATTAGTTTAGGTTTTTTAATATTTAACGCTTTTTTGCAAATGGGAAAGAGG
>JAGXNR010000167.1 GCA_019894875.1 Promethearchaeota archaeon
GTGTTAGGAGAAAAGCTATTATATAGTTTTGTAGCCGAGGATTGGAATACATTAACCTTATTAAAAAGATTAAAAGAGAAATTTGGTGCATATTGTAATATATATCTTTCTAAAAGATTATCTATCCAACCTTTAGCAAGTATATCTGCTGAGGGTATTCTTGGTTACTTAGCAGAACTTATCAAAATCATCAACGATGATATTGATATTAAAAAAGTTATATATTCAAAAGTAAAGAATTGTTTAGTTGTTAAAGATTACCATTCTGGGAGAGAACTTTATAATAAACTAAATTTTAAGGGAAAATGTGTAACACTAGCGGGAGAACAAATTATTTCGTATAAATATGTCTTCGAAACACCATATTTGAAGAGGTTAAAGGGTTTATTAAGTGCAGGAACACAAAAAGAACAATCAAATATATTAGAATCAGAAGTGAAAACTCTAACTGATAAAATTTCAGAATTTAGGGTTGCTCAAATTAAACTAGATAACATTCAAAAAGAGATTTTTAAGAAAAAGGAATCTTTTAACGATCTCTTATATAATTTTAATCAAAAACAAAGGATCACCACTAAAAAAAATCAGTTATATTCGCAAAAGCATGGTTTAGAGAAAGATAATTCTAAGAATAAAGAAATTATTAAAGATTTAGAAACTAAAATTAGAGATCTAAAGCAACGCTCTGATCCTGATTTCTTTAAATGGAATGATAGAGTTACTGAAATCCCGAATGAATTAGCTATACTAAATGAAGAAAAGAAAAAATGGGATTTGAAACTTGGGGAGAGTTCAAGCATTCTAAAAGGAGTTAATGAAGAATTAAATAAGCTACAAAATGAATTAACTATAACCAAATCAGAATATGAAAAAGAAAAGGAAAACTTTCAAAAAGCAGATAAAGTTGCGTTTGATATTTATCGTCAACTTGAAGAGGCTGAAAGCAAACTAGAAAATATTGAGAAAAATATCTCAGATTTAAAAGATATAAAATTACAATATCAAAATAGGAAGATCGAAATAGAGAAAAAAAGCATACAAATAACCTTGAATTTAGAGCAAGAAAATATTAAAATAAATTCTTATAATCAAGATTTAGCATCGAAGAAAAGTGATTTGGAAAGAATTAAATCAGAAATAGGACCGCTAATTTCTGAGGAAATGATAAAGATTCGTTCAATTGAAGATATTAATAAAGATATTTCAAAAATCGATAAAGATTTAATTAAATATTTAGATGTTGACAGTTCACTTATAGTTGAAAAGGATCAAATAATCTCATCTCTTAAAGAAATTAATAAGAATCAAATTAGTTTAGAAGAAGATATTAAAGCGGCAATTAAAACGGAAAATAAATTAGAAAAGACGTATAATGATAAATTCGGAATTGTTCTTGAAGACCTACAAAAAAAAGTTAATCAAAAATTTGAAGATTCTCAAATTAAATCATATTGTTCTCTTGAATTAACAGGAAACTTTGAGAATTTAGGAGTTAATATAAAAGCCGCGACTTCTAAGGATCAATTAAAATCCTTTACTGCCTTGAGTGGGGGGCAAGTTTCTCTTATTTCAATTTGTTTGATTTTATCTTTACAAGAGATTAAGCCTTCTCCTCTTTGTATGCTCGATGAAGCGGGTATGTTTTTAGATGAAAAAAATTCAGAAGTAGCATACCAATTAATTAAATCAACATTAGAGCAAAATCCGGTTCAATTGTTCATGTTTTTACCTACATCGTCATCTTCATTATTTTTATTAGCTGAAAAAGTTATAGGGATTGCTAGAGTTGGAAAAAATGAAGTTTCTTCGGTTTTTAAACCAAAAATAATAAAGCAAAAATAGATCTATAAAATGGAAGAGTCTAAAGATTTATCGGAAGAAATTAATCGGAAAATTGAAGAAGTTCAATTGAAAGTCCTGTCAGGGGAAATTTCTTTATTAGACTTCGAGTTAGTACCGATTTTTGAAAATATTAAAGATACGCTCAATATTGCTAATATCGATAAATATTCAATGGCTTTTAAGAATGGTTTCCAACTTTTAGTTCAGAAATTTGAAGAATTGAAGACACTTATTAATAGTATAGATAACAATGATAGTTTTTTCCAATATTTAAGATCAAATCCAGACGATTCAGAACTATATCAATTGTTAAATGATTGTTGGATAACGCCATTCAATATTGAATCTCTATCATTGAATTTCCTTAATTATTCAAATGAAAAGTTAAGTAAAGAAAGAGGATATCCCGTAATAATTGAACATTTAGACAAAGTCAAAATAAAGCATAGCTTTTTATTAGAAGTTCCTGAATTCAAATTTACTGAAAAAATAATGAATTTTTATAATGCTATTAAGAATAAACTCCCATGTTCATTTGATGAGATATTTGAAAATGAGCAAGATCAAATTGAGATCTATGAAAAATTTGTGTATCTCCTACATCTACTCCAATTAGGTAAAATTAAATATCAAAAAGAGACGAATTTTTTATATATATAAAAGGAGTGTTAAATAAATGAATGAATTTACAATATTGGTTTATATTTTAAGCAAAAAAGTAAATAATTTCGAGATAGGGGCAACTAAAGAGGAAATCATTAAAAAATTGAATTTTCAAGGTAAAAATGAATCTGTTTATTTTCACAATTTAATCGTCCAATTATCAAATTACCTTGAACCATTAGGGCTTCAAATTCGGTTTAACCCACTCAGTTCTCACTGGTATTTAGCATTTGAAATGGTTACATCGGATTTGATTTATGCTAATCCCTTTGAGGATAAACCAAGACTTGCCGCAACTTTATTCTGTGTTTTAATTTGTTGCCTTAAAAATACCGGAATTGGAAAAATTCATGATATCGAAAAATTAAGAAAAAAGAAATCTACTAGAGAAGATTTAAAAGAGTTACAAAACAGAGGATATATCGAAATTAATGATAATTTAGGACAATTAAGATTGACTCCTCTTATTGGTTATCAGTTGGATCTAAACAAACTCTTCATAAAATTAACTTTAAAATTAACTCAACAAATAAATTGATTGTTTTAATATAAAAATAAGAAGTATAAAAGAATTAGCTTTTTGTCGTAATTTCTAATATCATTTCAGCTACTCGATTGTTATACTTTTCAACTTCATCAAAATTATCTACAGTTTCTCCACAAGTTATGAAAACCTCCCTAATTGAAATCTTCCGAGTTTCAAAAAAGTTCTGAATTTGCTTTGTCATCTCTTCGATCCTTTTTTCCCTATCTCCTTCAATTAAATCAACTTTATTGATACAAACATAAATTTTATCAGGGAAAAATCTCACATCGTTGAAAAACTCAAATTGAGGATCTAAGTCTCTATCGCCTGAAAAAACAGCGATAATTTGGGTAGCAATGCGGGAAATAGTAATTATGCCCATTTTCACGACAGCACGCTGTCTATCCCCTCCAGGTGCGAAGATTGTGTGAGCTTTGTTAGTTGTATCTTCTCGAAACACGATACGGTTAGGATGGATGGTTTTTGTCTCTTTTTCATTACGTGCATCTTCCTTATCACCTCCCGGTACTGTTGCTTCACCAGAAAAATCAGCTTTAACTACAGAGCACTTTGCACCTCCTTCCACGTTTTCAATATCCCCCTTTTTTAAGTAACGAACAAAAAGACGAAGGATACTTGTTTTTCCTACACTCACATCTCCTAATAATCCAATGTTAACCATTAGGTTTCACCCTCCAATAGTTTATTTAGGAGCAATTCATAATCGGGGATTAAAAACTGTTCAAGTAGGGCGTTATTGTGAGCGTGTATAAGTGCAATTAACACCTCTTTCATATTTTTAGCATCCTTCAAATACTTCGCTAAATTCTCTGATGTAGGTTCGTCATTAAAATCCCTTGCTTGTTCTTCAAAACCAAAATTAGAAAGATCTGGTAATGCATTAAAGAATCCAAAAGCAGAATATCCTTGATATTGGTAAAATACGAAAAAACGGGTTTTAATATTTTCTATTATGCTGGATAAATAAGCTGAAGGGTAAATTTCACCTAAAGTTAATTCTTCATCTTGTTTTATCACAAAGTAAGGGGAAATTGGAGAGGACTGGGAACCATACATCTCTTTTGGAGGAATAGAGATAAATGGAAGCTTTTCTGAAACAATTGTCCAGAGATCCTCCCTTTTTTTCTCGATTAAAATATCTTTAATCTCATCATAAGCAAAAAAGAAATCGGACTGTAACGCAAGGAGTGAACTTAGATAGACGGAAAGCGATGCAAAAGTAGCTTCCAATACAGGTCTTCTTCCGCCATTTGAATCTGTGGGTTTTACAGCCCCTTTCCACGCTCTTAAACCGGAATATGCAAATGATTTTACATCAAAGAAAGCACCAGAGAGGAATAAAAAGGATGGAGCATCACCTTTATTATCAGTTAACAATTCTACAGATCGATGAATTAAAACGCTTTCTAACTTTTCATCATGAAATTTAGAGTGAAGTATGGGCATTTGTAACCAAGTTTTTTTCTTTGCCAAAATCTATACACTCGTTTTTATAATTCGGATAAAGTTATAAAAGATTGCTGAATAATTAATTTTTCCTATTTTAATTAAACAATATATTATCTCAATATAATTTTATGTACATCGAAAGAAGGGATTAAGAAAAAAAATTTAGACTAAAAATTCTACGAGGTGATCTGTTTGGTTAAAAGCTCTCTCATTTTAGAGGTAATTAAATCATATTCTTGAATTGATTTTAAATTTATAATATTCAAACCTTCGATTACATCTGTATTTTTAAAATATTCATATTTTAAATCTAAATCTGGATTCTGATCTTTAATTTTTAGAAGTGCTTCCATTAAAAATGTCCGTATGAAATCTTCCGATGTTTCTCTTATTCCTCTTTCCAATGGGTTAATTAACTTTATTTTTACGTTATTTAAATCTAAAAAATTCAAAATACATAACAATTTTGAATCTTTTTCATCGTCATCAGTAAAAATCTTTCTTTTAATATTGGTACCTTTTACCCTTTCTGAAGGAATATCATTTACGAAATATTTTTCTTCATCCTTCTTTTTTTCGGTCTTTTGTAAAGTTTTTGAATAAATTACATCAGCACTCTGAAAAGACTTATTAGAAATCATGGAATTAAGGAAATTTAAAACCTCTCTTAATTCAGAAATTTCATTCTCTAATTCTTCAAGTTGTTCCTTTTTTTTATAATAGAGATTCTGAATTTTGGTTAATATTTCGGATAATTTTTCAATCTCAGTACCATTATCTCCAAGATTCATTGATTTCATATATGTTTTATAAGAAATTAAATTTATTTAAAAATTAATGCTATTGTTAAACTAAGTAATTTTTATAAAGGTGAGTTTGGAATGCAATCAATGATAATTACCCCAAATCCTTCTGATCCTGAAGTTCAAATATTAAAAAAGGAATTCATGAAAAGGAATTATGATGTAGAATTTTTTATCCCATCAACTGTGAAAGTATTAGTTTCATTTAAAGACAAATTTAAAGATAGGTTCAAAAATCTCGAGCCAAGAGCTGCTTTAGTGAGAGGTTTTGGTGCTGCAGCCACTCAAAAGATTTTTTTTAGGCTTGATGTTTTAAGATCGATTGAAGAATATGATGT
>JAGXNR010000168.1 GCA_019894875.1 Promethearchaeota archaeon
CTTCTAAACTAATTTGGATATGATCACCATGAGAAAAATAATCATTATCCCATATTAATTGAATTCCGGGTATTCCTAAATTTATCAAATTCCTAAAATAAATTCGAGCAAAAGATTTTGCAATAATTGCTTTTATACCAAGAATTTTAAACACATTTACAGCCTCTTCTCTAGAACTACCTGTACCAAAATTTTCACCGGCTATAATGATATTATGTTTCTTAACGTTTTCAACGAATTTTGCATCATTATATTTCAGAGTATATTTAGCCATTTCATTAGTATCTCTAATAGTTAGAGCGTTACTAGGTACAATATCATCTGTATTAATATCATCTCCTAAAAGATATGCATATCCTTCAATTTTATTCATCGATTACAAAACCTCCCGAGGATCTGCTATTTCACCTTTTAGAGCAGAAGCTGCAACTGTTGCGGGTGAGGCTAAGTAGACTTGAGAACTTGATGAGCCCATTCTCCCGACAAAGTTTCGATTTGAACTACTAATACATATTTCTTCAGGTCCAAGAACACCCAAATGACCACCTATACAAGGTCCACAGGTAGAATGTCCAACCACAGCCCCGGAATTTATAAAAATTTCAATTAGTCCTTCTTTTAAGGCTTGTTTGTATATTTCTTTAGAAGCAGGAATGATAATCAATCGTAATTTTGAATATATTTTTTTACCTTTTAAAATCCGGGCAGCAATTCGGAAATCTTCCATTCTACCATTTGTACAGCTGCCTAAAAATGCTTGATCTATTTTAATTCCTTCTACTTCTTCAACATTTGCAAGGTTACCCGGATTAGATGGTTTTGCTACAACAGGTGTAATTTCTGAAAGATCATAATCGAAGATTTTCTCATATTCCGCATCATCATCAGGAAGCACAAATTCAAACGGCTTACTAGTTCTTTTCTCCAGCCAATTTTTTAACTTATTATCTGGTAAAAATATACCAAATTTAGCACCTGCTTCTACAACCATATTTGCGATGGTCATGCGTCCATCTATAGATATCTCATTTACACCGTTTCCATGGAACTCTAATGATTTATAAATCGCGCCTTTAGTGGATATATCTCCTATAATTCTTAATATTACATCTTTGGACATTACTCCTGTAGATAATTTTCCTTCAAGTGATATTTTAAAGGTCTCTGGCACTTTAAACCATAGTTTTCCCGTCGCAAATACAACTGAAACATCAGTAGCACCAATACCTGTGGATAAACAATTAAAAGCACCATAAGTAGTTGTGTGACTATCCGAGCCCACTATCAACATTCCAGGACGAGAAAATCCCATCTCGGGTAAAACTTGATGGCAGATTCCCTTGTCAATTTGATACCCATAATTATGAATAAATTTATACTTTTCAGCAAATTTCCTCGCATCTTGATGCATTTCAGCAGCTGAAATCGTCGGTGCAGGCACCCAATGATCCAAAATAAAAAATATCTTATTTGGATCCCATACATAATTAATCGCTAATTTTTCATACTCTTTATGGATTCTTCCCCCTAATTGCTCATGAACCATTATCATATCGATTTCACAATTAATAAACTGTCCAGGAGAAATTTCTTTAAGGTCTGAATGATTTAGAAGTATTTTTTCTGCGATTGTATAACTCAACTATCCTCACATTTTAGTTCTTTATTTTTACATAGAATTTCATAATCATTATCTAATAATAATAATGCCCTTCGAAGCATTAAATAAGTTTCTAATAAAATTTTAGGATCGGCTTTATCGGGAGTATCGAATTTACTATGAGTAAATTTTACACCCGCTCTAGTGATAATATCAATAGAATAATATCCTCTTTGATGAAATGGAACAGAATCAGTATGTGCTCCCACGCTTGAATGAAATCCTTTAATATTTACACTTTCCTCTAAAGCTGCTTTAGTAATATATTTACTAAGTAAAGGTGCTTTTTTTTTTCTCGGGTATACTCCATAAGATTTGAAATATTCAACTTGATTATTCGGTTGGTCTCTACATGAAATCATTTCGAGATTAATCTGAAAGGTCTTACCCATTATAAATTGGTTTTCATGATTATTCACAAAAATCCTTGATCCCATTGTTCCTAACTCTTCAGCCGAAAATTGACAGAACCAAATATTGAAATTCTTAATAGGGATTTTTTGGAAATGTTTACTTAACTCAAAAACAATTGCCATTCCAGTTGCATTATCCAATGCTCCTGGTGAACTATTATTAGTGTTAAGAAATAATAAAAATAGATTTGAAAGTGATACTATAAGTGTAAAAATCCAAATTCCTGCATTAATAATCATGAAATCTAATTTTAAGGGCGTGTATGTACGAATGATTAAAGCAATTAAGAATCCAGCAAGAAATATCCCGTTATACAACCATACTCGATAAAGAAATACTCTCCAAAATGTTTTAAATGTTTGAGATTTAGAATCTAAATGAGCTGAGATAATTATATTTCCCGCATCCTCTTCTGGTATATTCATAGCAGGTATTTTTACAAATATATTTGTGGCAGCTCTCGTTTTCCCGTAATATTCCCCCCAAAAACCAGGATTCTCTGGATGTTTTAAACCTTTAATAATTAATAGAGCAACAGTAGTCATTAACCCAACTATTAACATTGCGATCGTAAAATTAACATAGATAAACATTAAGAGAAACAGGGAAAAAGTTAAATTTATCACCATAATTAATTTGATCATTGTAGTAGAGTAAAAATCAGAAAACTCAAATGGTTCTCTCTGTATTTGAGTAGAATCAAATCCAATTTCTTGAAATGTCTTGATAGTAAGTTGAACAGCTTTTTTTTCCCCTTCTGTTCCTGCTAAGCGAGGAAAGCTGAACTGATTTACCAAATTCGACAATCTTTCTAAATTTTGACTTCTATTCTGCGTAGAATTCTCCTGCTTCAATTCTAACCGAGATTTTTTCGTTTATTTTAATAGAACTTTTCCAGTACTTAAAATTATTAGAATAATTTATAATGTTTAACTTAAATTTGTTATTTTTCACAAGTTTCTTAACTTTTCCAAAACAATCTTTTGGATTTCTTCTTGGACTAATTCTATAATATCATCTGAGCTAATAATATAGTAATCTTCTTGCTTAGCACGAGTTAGATAAAGATTTCTCACTTTATCTAGAAATTCAAAGTCTTCAAATTTTTCTAGTTGATTTTCATCTTTACGAGCTAAAGCAATTTTAGGATCTACATCTAAAATAATAGTTAGGTCAGGTTGTCCTACAAATTTATTTAATAGTTTTATCCATTCAACAGAGATTTTATTTGATTGGGTAGATTGGTATATTATAGATGATTCTAAATAACGATCTGAGATTACAATAAATCCTTCATCTAATTTTTTTTTAATGTCATTGTGATAATGAAGATCTCTATCTGCAGCGAATAATAATGCATCTGTTGTGGGAGGGATTTCTTTATCTTTCAAAAATTTTCTTAATACTTTTCCTATTTCACTTTTTGATGGTTCCTGAGTCAAATATACTTTAAAACCTTTATATTCCAAAAAACCTGTTAAAAGTTTACTGTGTGTACTAGTACCAGTTCCATCCCCACCATCTAAAACAATAAAAAAAGCCTTATGTGTCAAAATGATTTGTAATCGTTTAATAATTAATATTTCATGAGAATATGAATCATAAGTAATTATTAGTTTTAATTTTAATTAACTCTATATAGAAAATTCTAACAGTTAGAGCGATATAAAACAGTTGAAGCTGAAAAAGCATAACACTACCAAAAAGATTAAAACGATAAAATATTTTCCACAAAAATAAATCGGTTAAATCTAAAAATGAAAACTAATAATCCTACCGCCTTTTGTCCGCGTTGTAATCAACAGGTTTTATTAGCTCGAAAAGAATTTAACACTTGTCTAGCGATTGTATTATTACTTTTTACAGTAATTGGGTTTTTTATCTACCTTGCGGTCTATTATAGTAAAGAGGAAGACAGATGCGTGCATTGTGGTACTCAAATAACCTTCTCACAAGCGCAAGTACAATTTCAACCATCAACTTCAAGAAATGTAGCAGAACCAGAAAATTTACCTACAAATAACTATTCTAATTATTGTCAATATTGTGGGGAAAAATTAGAAAAAGAAACACAAATAAAGTTCTGTCCAAACTGTGGTGGTAAAATAACTTAAAATTCAATATAAGTTAAATTCACCTTTACTGTCAATATTTCTTTAGATCTAACATTAATTCTTTTCAAAAATTGGACTCGAGATCTTTTTTGTATCCTCTTTCTTTTCATTGAATTAAATAATAAAATAAAAAAAAAGGTAAAAAAATGTCATTAATGTATTGTCCAAAATGTAAAACAAATGTTGAAACAAAGAAAGAGGACTTTAGAGTCGGCTTAGCAATAATATTAATTATATTTACAGGAGGTTTTGGTTTATTGATATATGTTGCTATATATCTAGATAAAGCCAAGAATCGTTGTATTCATTGTGATAGTGAGTGTAATATTCAGCTAGTCCGCAATCAATCAAATTCAAATTACCAATTAGTAAGTAACACTAATCAGATAGCGAGTCAAAAAACTGTTCAGGTGACACAACTAGTTGATGAAAAAGTGAAATACTGCTTCAGCTGCGGTGTGGAGTTAGATTCTCGAGATGATGCTAAATTTTGCAGATTTTGCGGTACAAATATTAATTAGTTTTTAATCTCTTTATATTCTTTTTTTAAATTATTTAGTTTAATAATAAAAAACAGGTTTTTTCACTTCTTTAGTTTATCCTTAATTATCTTTAAAATTGTAGATTCAACAGGAGTACATCCTTTTACAAATGTTCCATTTTCTTTTAGAGGGGATGTACAATTTCCAATGAGAAAAGTATCCGAGTAAAGGTCTGCTTCTTTTATTCCTTGACCAATTGCTAAATTTAGGGGTTTTTCAGAGGTGAAATTTTCATCAATAAATTTTTTATTGTTTTTAATTAAATTGAAAATTGTAGATAAACAAGCTGAACATGAATCAATATCAATAAGATTTACATTTTTATATTTTATAGTTATTGATGTTGGGGGGGGTTCTAATGGTCTTAAAAATTCTTGAATATTTTGAGGAATTGTTTTGATATCATCTTGTGTTTTTGGCATGTTTTGTATCGATTCTGAGATTAATTTTAAATGTGGAACATCCCCCAGAGTCCATTCTGGTTGGGTTAAAGCAAGAGCGATGATGTCTGCTGCAAGGAAGTTTGTTGATGCAATAATAGTATCCATCCTTACGCAGTTCCCTGAAGATGGTCCCATTCCTTCTTGAACATATGATGCGTCTATAATAGCTAAGCGAGGTTTTATTATATGTGCAAGATCTGCTATTGCAATATCTAATTCTTTAACCTTTTCAATTGAATCTTTTATCCGGCTGATTAAGTCGGGATCTTGGAGGTGATGTAAAGAGATCTTATCTCTCTTATAAATTAATCCTTTCAAGTTCTTGAAGCTTAATGAAGCACCTGTATGCATATGCATTTTAAGTACTGGTATTGATATGATATAATCAATATCATCCCAATAACCCGATAGTTTTATTTCTTTTAATAATTTCCCTTTAGGAATCTTTATTACGATTGGAGGGGGT
>JAGXNR010000169.1 GCA_019894875.1 Promethearchaeota archaeon
CCTTTCCTCCTTTCTGTTTCTGTTCGAAATTTATCTGCACGAAGGATAGCTGTATGAACATCAACAAGCGTAGCAAATAAATCAAACACGAACAAAGAGAGCAAAAGCCAAAGCATCACTGGTAAAGGATTTATCAGCACACCAAGGGGAGTCTTTGGTAGATCTGGAGGAGAAAATATCATGATTAGAGACAATGCTTCCGGAATAAAAGCGATTGCTATCCACGGAAAGCGTCGACCCCATTTTCTTGTCCATTTAAAATTTCGATCGGTTAACCACCCTATTAAAGGGTCGTTAAGACCAGCCCATATTGTGTTTATAGCAACGACAGTCAAGATCCAACCGGCCTCAAGACCCACAACTGTATGATAGAAAAAAAACATGAAAAGACTCATTGTTGCAGTTGGAATTGTCCATAGGATATTGTACGTACCGAAAGATAGAAAAGTTAAAAAAGAATGTCTTGAAGTTGTTTCTACATTTTCAGTCATTGTTTCTACATTTTCAGTCATAAATAAATACACCAAAATTAGATTTTTATTTTTTTTTTTGTTTTTTTTTTAAAAATTTTGATTAATACTAATCAACTTTTCTCATTTTAAAGATTTCCTTTTTATACTGACTATTTATGCCAAAAATGGCCAAAAGTCTAAACTTGACAAAATATTCCCATCTGAATAGTATTACGTATGAATAATTCTAAGAATCAATAAACATTCCAATAAATAACAACAAAATTAAGGGAGAAGAAATGACCGATTACACCTTAGAAAACCAAAATTGGGATTTAAAAGTTCAAAATAAGGGCGATCAAGGATTTCGCTATATCCTTCATAGCAAAATTAATAATAAAGTTTATGCTGATGAGGAATATCACTATAGAATTTTGACCTCAAGGAAAAAAGGATCTCGTTACGCTTATTTACTTCACTTAGGATCCGAGTATAAAGCCAAAAAGTTGTCTTCAAGAGAAATTCGAATGGAAGGAACTGACAGATTAATTATAGAAGGAAAATTTGAAGAAACCAATATCTCAATTACTCACGAATTTAAACTTGAAAAAGGAAGCAAGTGGATAGAAGAAAAAATAGCTTTATCTAATCAAAGTAAAAAAAAAATTAGGTTTGGCTTGATTAATCTTGGCTTTAGAAAGTCTTTATTCAAGCAATATTCTGGATGGTGTGACCACTTAGATGAGTTTACTCTAATGTCGATTCCAACTCGAAGATATTTTGGGTATGGAGAAGATCGAAGAAAGGAGAGTTTTAGTGCTAATGATATATTGTTGGGGGCTTGGGTTGAGAAAGAAGCAGAAATGCCGGGATTTTGTTCTGAGGGATGGTTGTGGGGCAATAAGCAGGGAGGGTTACTCGTGTGTAAATATAACCCCTCTCAAATGGAATACTCTCGATTTCAAAGACTTCCAACCACATTACCGGGAAGAGGTGCTGAGGATGTTGATATCGTGTTCGGAGGAGTTTCCTTATATGATGGCAATCCGGAGATAGCTACAACCTTAGAACCAGAAAATAGCTACTCATTTGGGGTTACAAGATATGCTGTATACCAAGGAGATTATAAAGAGGGATATTATCTTTATAGAAGTCATCTTGAGGAGCATGGACACAAATTTAAGCCTGACTACAATCCTCCCGTTCATTGGAATGAGTTGTACAACTTAGGATGGGTATCAGAGAAGAATGGATTTTTTGTGAAAGGGATAGAATTCGAAGTTTATACTTCAGAACAATTATATGAAGAAGCCAAAATAGCTCGAGACATTGGGGCTGAATGCTTGTATTTAGATCCGGGGTGGAATATCGCTTTAGGTTCTTCCATTTGGAACGAGGAGAGATTTGGTCCTTTAAAGGAGTTCTCAAAAAATATCCATGAAAGATACGGATTAAAATTAGCGTTGCATCTTATGATGAATTTTGAAGGAGAAGACGAACCCGACGAATTTTACTTAAGAAGCAAAACGGGAATAAAAGTTGTAGCAGATCCCTATATCAACTTATTTAGTTTATGTGCTAATAATCATTGGGTGGAGGAAAAAACTCGTAGAGTATTAGAACTCGCAAAAGAGGGAATAGACTTTTTCATGTTTGACTTCACTGATCTATCAACATTTATGGTGGATAATATTGGTTGTTTCAGTAAGGATCACGGGCACGAGGTTCCAATGCTAAGAAAAACTCATGCTGAAAACATTTTCAAAGTCATCCAAAATGTAAAGAAAAGGCATCCTCAGATCCTCATAGAAGCACACGATAGAGGAGTTAGACCTCGCCATCCCTTATATTACCAACACAGCCTTCCACACAGTTTTGACGAAAATTGGGGCTTTGAATGCATGTGGAATCCGATGCAAGATTTATTATCTGGAAGAGCAACGCAACTTTTTGAATACAATTTGGCTTACTCTATACCATTATACTTACATATAAATGAAAATAGTGACAACGAGAATATGTTACAATTCTGGTGGTACGCTTCTCTTGCGAGGCACTTAGGAATAGGGGGATTGAGTGATAAAAGTAGTAAAAAATATAAAATATTAAAAGAAGCAATGAACCTTTATAAAAAAAATAAGTCTTATTTCACTCGGGGGATATTTTATGGATTAAATAATAACATACACCTTCATGTGGACAAAGAAGATAAGTTAGGAGTTGTTACAGCTTATAATTTGAATAGTAGGGCTCAAATAATGGATATCCAAATTGAACTGATTAAGTATGGTCTGGATGTTAATACTATCGAAATTTATAATGGAAAAAATCAGAAAATTTCTACTATTAAACTTTCTAATAAAGAAAATGAGATCTGTCAATTTAAAGTAGAAGTTCCTCCCTTATCACCAATAATCGCAGTTCTTAAAAAATCAGATATTTCTATCCGTTCTTAGTTTAGATTTAAAGGATATTTTCGATATTTTTCAATTGCATCCCTTAGTAGCTTGATATTTTCCCATGGAGTGCTTAAAAAATTATGACCCGGGCCGACAAAATAGCCCCCATTATAACCTGCTGCCCTTACGCACCTTTTTACCTCCTGTACAATATCATCCGGTGTTCCAAAGTTAAGAATCCTACTTGTATCTATACCTCCCATAAAACTTAATTTATCACCAAGGGTTTTCTTTAAATGAGCTATATCAACGCCTGCAGTAGGTTCAAGTGCTTGAATACAATTAAGTCCTGCTTCTGCCATATGAGGTAAATTTTTATCAATATATCCACAAGAATGCTGAACGATAAACATTCCTCGTTGCTTACAAGCGTTATACAGTTTTTTATAATAGGGAAGTATGAACTTTTTAAACTGCTCAATCGATAAAATTGAGCGCCTTTTATAACCCAAATCGTCTGAATAGAAAATAATATCTACACCAGCTTCGTGAACGCGTTTAATAACTTCTATGTTTAATTTAGTATACTCACTAAGAACCTCATGGATAAATTGGGGGTTTTTTCGCATATAATAGGCTACGCGGCTCATTGTCATCCCTTCAAACAAAGATTCATGAATAGCAACAGGTAAGAACGCCATCGGATATAAATACTTTTTTAAAGAATCTACATATCCCTCCCAAATTTGGGGCGTATAATTAAGCTTATCATTAACTAGCTCCGAAGGTTTTCCATATTTATCCCAATAATGATGTACTATTTCCGGAGTTCGAAAATGTCCATCTACATACCAAAGATAAGATAAGCCCGTATCAACCTGTTTAACCAGTTTCCAGATGCATCCGTTCATCGCACTGATCATGCAATCTGGATATTCTGGAGGTGCACGCTTTGTGGGCTCTTTGTATTTTTTGGGACCCCACGGATCCATTGAATGGCAATCAACATTCCAGAATCGTAGTTCAGTAATATCACCTGCCCAACAATATTTTACCTTAGAGAAATCATTTTCTATGTACGTTTTATATTTTTTGTATTCAACAGTTTTTAGAAATCGTTGATAAGAACTAGCAGTAAATTCATAACCGAGATAATGAACTGGGAGCTTGTCTATATTATCATCGAGTTCTAATGTCCTAATCACTCTTTCTCTTTTTGATAATGTCATAATTAGCGTGTAAATTTATATTGTTCTTATAGAATGAAATTAAACTTTAAAAATTAAGCCACTTTTAACCATTTATATAAAATTGTAGAACATTGATGACTTTATAGTATGAGATTCGGAATTTCCCCTATGACTTATGAACTATTAATTGATGGAATCCTTGCCAAAAAAGGTTTAGAAGGAATATCAGAATTCCAATTTTCTGACTTGGTTAAAAGAGCTGCTATGTCTGGTTATCAACATTTTGAGATAGCGTTGGATTTGTTTCAAGTTTTTCCAATTACTTTAGGGAATAATCAGATTAAAAGATTAAAAGAAATCAAAGATGAATATAATATCACCTATTCAGCTCACCTTCCTTTTTTGAGCATAGAACTTGGAGGTCCAAATGAATTCATACGCGAAGGAAGTGTAAATGCTTTAATACATGCCTACACTTCTATTAAAGAATTAATAGACGATGTTGACGTCTTTGTTTTACATCCTACTGGTGAAACTGTTGCAGATGTTATAGATTTTATCGAGATTCCTCAAATTAAAGAAATAACCTCGGAGTTATTCTCTGTAAATGCGATACAAAGCATTGAGCGATTCATAGAAGAAACTGATATTGAGAGAGATAAAATCGCAATAGAAAATATTAGTTTCCCTTTTGAGGCAACAATTGAAATTATTAAAAAATTGAAAACAAAACTTTGTTTAGATACCGCACATCTTCTCGGTGGGTTTTCAGGAAATCATAATCTCCTAGAAATCACGGAAAAATATTTAGATATAGCAGCCGAGATTCATCTACAAGACTACACTGACGAGAATCCATCCTCTGATCATAGCGCTTTAGGAACTGGAAAGAATTTTCCCCCCGATTTTTTAAACACGATCCATCGAAAAAATTTTGAGGGTCCTGTTGTCTTTGAATTAACTCAGGGTGAAACGATACAATCTATCAATTATATAAGGAAAAACTCTCCTCAGATAAAAATACCAAAAATTAAGGATCAACCCTTTTATTAGAGAATTTAAAGAATCTTTAGTTGATCTTCCAGTTGTTTAATTTTAATATTTAACTCCTCAAGGGTTTGCCTTTCTTTATCAACGAGTTCTTTTGAAGCCCTCTCAGAAAATTGACTCTTGAGTTTCTTTTCGATTTTATTAGCTTCTTTTTTGGCTTTCTCTAATGCAGTATTAATTCTTGCCTTCTGTTTTTCAGTATCAATCATACCAGACAAAGGAACGAATGCGGGTATTCCTTTAAGCACGATTAGGGCTGATTGCGGCAGGGGAACGATCTTTTTATTAATAATAAATTTATCTTCGTCTATAAATGCCATTTTGATTAACTCGTTCTTACACAATTCAAACAACTCTTGATT
>JAGXNR010000016.1 GCA_019894875.1 Promethearchaeota archaeon
GAATAATCTATCAGCAAAATCCGAAAAGAGTTTGTATAAATGTTCGTGATATCATAACGAACTTAAAAAGCATGCTTAGATTTTGTCTTTAAAATAAAAAAGGATGAAAATTTATAATTAAAACAAAAAAAGTTTCAAAAATCAGAGTTTTTGACCTATAGCATATCCCGCGTGAATTGCTTCTAACATTCTTTTTGCTTGTGTACAATCTCCTATCGTATGTATGTTTGGGATCTTCTCTTTTAACATATTAAGTAATTGATTCTGAGGTTCCATACCCGTAGCGATCACAACTGAATCTGCTTTAACTATTTCAGAGTTCCCATCTCTTTCGATTTCCACTCCTTCATCTATGATTCTAATGACTTTTGAAGAAGTATATTGTTTGATACCCCATCTGGCTATTCTCATTGTAACTGACCATCTTGTTGAGGGACCAATATCTCGAGCAATTTTTGGTAACATCTCAACAATTGAAACATCCTTTCCTCGCGATCTTAAGAACTCAGAAGTTTCGCAACCAATTAATCCACCCCCAATAATTGTTACATTGTCACCGGTAGTTGAAATTCCTTTTAACACATCAAGGGCCATGACTACATTATTGGCTTTAATACCGGGTATATCGGGTGTTATTTGTTTTGCACCTGTGGCTAAGATAACCTCATCAGCACTTTCCTTTAAAATAGAGTCTACCGTGGCTTCTTTATTAAGCTGAATATTAACTTTTAATTTCTTCATTTGATTTGTTAAATAATCCGTTAAGCAATTAGTCTCCTCTTTATGAGGTGCTAGGGAAGCTGTAATTAAATTTCCTCCAAGATGATCATTTTTCTCCCAAATAGTTACTTTATGACCTCTTAATGTTGCTACTCTTGCAGCTTCCATCCCAGCGGGACCGCCACCAATTATGAGAAGCTTTTTCGACCTTTCTGCTTTCTCTAATGGATTTCCCTCTTGACCCAATCCCGCGTTTACAGAACATACTACGGGACCTCTAGTAGTCATGGCATCAAAGCAGCGACTACATGCTATACACATATTAATATCCTCAAAATCCCCTTTCATGGCTTTTTTAGGGAAATGGGGATCAGCTAAAAATGGTCGACCAAAATGTACTAAGTCTGCTCTTCCGTCTCTTATAATATCACTTGCTAGTCGAGGATCGTTGATTCTTCCGCCAGTCATAACTGGAACATTTATTATCTTTTTCATTGCTTCTGCTAGATATACAAATGCACCTCTAGGGACTGACATAGGTAACATAGGTTTTGGTGATTCATGCCATCCTGCCCATGTATGTATTATAGAAGCTCCGGCTTGCTCTGCTCGTTTTGCCATAATTTGAGCATCTTCAAGAACAGTACCCCCATCCATGTATTCATCTGCGCTAATTTTATAAATTACAGGGAATTGGTTTCCAAGCTTTTTTCTGATATTTCTAATAATTTCAACAATAAAAGTCGCCCGTTCTGATGGAGTTTTACCCCCAAATCTATCAGTACGCTTATTAGTAAGAGGTGATCCAAATTGACTAATTAAATATCCAGTTGATCCCATCAATAAAACGCCTTTAAATCCTGCTTCAGCACTTCTTCTCGCAGAATCGGCAAATCTTTCGACTAAGCCTTCAACCTCATCTGTTGTTAGTTCTCTTGGCATTTCACCTCTCCCTTGAAAACCTTTAATTGGAGATGGCGCTACAGGTTGCATACCAGTAAGAGCTGAATGAGCATATCTACCTCCATGTGATAATTCAATCATCGGTACTGAACCTCCTTTTACTATTGCAGTAGCTAACTTTTCCAAACCCGGAACGTATTTATCTTCATCAGTCGCAATCATACCTTTACCGGCTGTACTTCCTATGGGATAATCAATGATACCCATCTCTACACAAATAAAACCCGCACCGCCTTTGGCTCTTTCAACATAGTAATCTATTAATTTATCAGTGACAAATCCATCATAGCCAAATCTGGTATTCATCGGTGCCATCATTATCCTATTACTTATCTCCACATCCCCAATCGTAATCGGCTGGAATAAATATTTTACTTCTTCTACAACCATGATTTTATTAACCTTTTTATTATATCGTTTTCATATTTCAACAATAATTTTATTATAGTTTTCTAATAATTTTTCTAATAATAATTATTACAATTTTTTCATTATCTTTATTCATATTTAAAAATACGTATTGAAAAATTAAAGTAGTAATGATTTATCATGGCAAAAAGCGAAGAAATTAAACTTATAAGAACTGCCTGTCCTGCTCATTGTGGAATAGATTGTTGTGGGATATTAGCTCATGTAAAAGGAGATCATGTTATCAAATTAGAACCGGCTGATTTTCCTGATGAAAAAGATCGAAGAATATGTTTGCGAGGTTTAGCTAGCTTAGATATTACATATCACCCAGATCGTATTAAATTTCCGATGAAGCGAGTAAGTAACCGAGGTGAAGCAAAGTTTGAAAGAATATCATGGGATGAGGCCTATAATATAATTGTTACAAAATTTAAAGAAATTTCTGAAAAGTATGGATGGAAATCGATTGGATGGGTTTTAGGTGGACCTGGTGCAGGTACCACTAAATTTGGGGCTTATCTAAGGTTGGCAAGCCTTACACAAAGCACTCGAGTAAGTGCCTGGGGATATGGAGATGCAGGGCTACCTTGTGGAAGTAGAGTAATTCTAGGGCACCAATTTCCTTATATGCATTTACATGGGGAATTTTGGCAAAGAAAATATCCTGAACTGTTAATGGTATGGGCTACAAATCCCGCTGAGGCCATGCCTTTACAAAATATGCGAAAACTCATGGATGCAAAAGAGACTGGAACTCAAGTTATAGTTGTTGACCCTCGTTTTACAGTTACAGCATCGAAAGCGGATGAATATATTGGGTTATATCCGGGAACTGATAGTGCCTTAGCACTGGGTATTATGAATATAATATTCCAAAATGATTTACATGATAAAGAATTCATCTTAGAACATACCAATGGACCTTATTTAGTAAGAACTGATACTGGTAAAATGCTCCGAGGAAAAGATATCGATGCTAAAAAACCCGATTCGTATGTGATATGGCATAATTCTTCTAATTCTCATCAACTTGTATCTCAATCTAATGTAAAAGATTCCAATCTTACTGGGACTTACATCACTGATGGAATCGAATGCAAACCAGTACTTCAGTTGTTAATAGAATTAACTACTAAATACACTCCCGAAAAAACTGCAGAGATTACAGGTGTCGATCAAGACCTTATTATTAAGTTAGCTAAAAGAATTGCGAATTCAAAAAAAGTTGTCTTTTTAACTCACATGGGTTTTACTCGAACTTATCATGGAGATATTTCGTTAAGGGGAGTAATTTCTGTAGCTGCTATTACTGGTAACATAACCACGACAGTAAGCTCTGGATATATGCCTGCTGCTTTGAATTGGAATCCATTCCTTAAAGCGATCCCTGATAAACCAAGCTATCATAGAATAGGAATTCTCAATCTCTACGATGCTGTCATTTCTGGAAACCCTTACCCAATAAAAGCTCTCTGGTTTGCTTTTATTAATTTCTTAAACCAATGCGCTAACTCCAATAAAATTATTGAACAATTTTACCCTACCTTAGAATTTATTGTGCAAACTGAGTTATTTATGACTCCCTCTGCTCGTTACGCTGACTTATTACTTCCTGTCTGTAGTTTTTTAGAATTTTCAGATTTTATGGCTCAACCCTATCCGAATGTACAACTCCAACAAAAAGTAATTGAACCGCTATATGAATCTAAATCAGATGTAAATATTGTTGCTGAACTTGCTAAACGCCTTGGATTTGGAGATTACTTTAAGGGTGGAGAAGAGGGATTAATTGATCTTATCATGCCTCGTACCCTCCAAGGGATTTCACGTGAAACTTTAAAAACTCAAGCAGTGCAATTACCGCCACTACCAGAAGGAGCAAGTTTTCCTCTTAGCTTTGGCACGCCTTCGAGAAAAATTGAATTATACGCGGAACAATTATATGAGGATGGAGAAGCACTTCCCGTCTATTTGCCACCAATTGAAGCTCCAATTACTCCTGGTGAAAAAAAGTATCCTTTAAATCTTATTAATGGTCATAGTCGATTTCGTACACATTCGATGTTTGCAAATGTGCAATCCTTATTAGATTTAAATCCTGAACCATTAGTGGATATTCACCCCATTGATGCAGGGAAACGAAATATAAAAAGTGATGACATTGTTACTGTTTATAACGACAGAGCTAAAACAACACTTAAAGCTAGAGTAACTGAAGGTGTCAAACCTGGAGTAGTTGACATCACAGAAGGTTGGTGGATTGAGCAGTTTAGAGAGGGAAGCTTAAACCATCTAACTCATGATATTATTAATCCAGTGCAAAACAAGGTCTATGAGCCTAATATGCATATGAATGATGTTGCTGTTGAAATAAAAAAGAGTGAGGGTGTTAAAAAATGAGCAATGGGAAAAAGTTTGGGATGGTCATTGATCAAGAAAGATGCATCGGTTGTGAAGCGTGCAGTATCGCATGTAAGATTGAAAACAATTCTACGGATTATTGGATAAAAGTTGAAACTCAAGGTGGTGCTGTGAAGGATACTCCCGGAGGGAATTATCCAAATTTGACAATGGATTTTCTCCCTAAATTATGTAATCATTGTGAAAATCCACCTTGTGTTGATTCTTGCCCTGAAGATGCTCTCCAAAAAAGAGATGATGGGATTGTTATTTTAGACAAAGAATTATGTACCGGTTGCCAATCCTGTTTAACAGCATGCCCCTATGATATTATCGTATTCGATGATAGCAATAATCTCGTAGAAAAATGCAATTTTTGCGTACATAGGGTGGATCAGGGGCTTGACCCTTTCTGTGTAATTTGTTGTGAAGGTCAAGCGATACACTTTGGAGATTTAAACGACCCTACTAGTGTTGTTTCAAAATTAAAGTCTGAAAAAAACTCTTTTCGACTTAAACCTGAAGAAGAAACAAGCCCAAAGGTTTATTATTTTCCCCCTCGACCTAAAAGAAGGTTATAATTTCTAATTTTTTTCTTTTTTTGTTATTCGATTTTAAGATTTACTCAATAAAAATTTCATTAATTAAATTTCCCAAATAAGCAGTTTATTGAGCAAGTTTTTGAAGTTTAAGAAAAAAATTAAAAAAATTAATTAGTAAAAATTGGTATTTTTATACATCAGTATTTTCAATTATCATTGCTGTTCCTTGACCACCGCCACAACACATTGTAGCGAGACCGTATTTTGCCTTTTTCTCTTTAAGGATTCTTGCTAAACTCCCAACTATTCTAGGTCCTGTTGCTGCGATCGGATGACCAATTGCTATTCCACCACCATAAACGTTTACATCATCCATTCTATCATCCAATCCCATTTCATGAATCCAATTAAGACCAACGATAGCAAAAGCCTCATTGATTTCCCAATAATCAATATCATCAGTGGTTAAACCGGCATGTTTTAGTGCCATCCACGATGCTGGAACGGGACCTCGCCCCATAACTGTAGGATCTACTGCTCCGAAGCCATTTGAAACAATACGTGCTAAAGGTTCTAGATCATGTTTTTTCATAGCATCTTCTGACATCAACAATAAGGTTGCGGCCCCCGCGTTTGTTGGACAGGAATTCCCTGCAGTCACTAAACCTTGCTCTGTTCCAAAGGCTTCAACATATTCTTCTTTAGTCATGAGTGGTCTATAGTATCCACCGGCGAAACCAGGAGTACTCAATGATCTCAAATCTTTTGTTCCTTCATAAGTAGCATTTTTTCGTACTGAAGTATCATGTTCGATTAATAATGGAGAATCTTCATCCCCTTCTGCGTGTGCCATTATAGGGACAATTTCATCTTTGAAAAAACCATCTTCTTGACCTTTCCCAGCTAATTGATGACTACGAACTGAAAACCTATCATTATCCTCTTTAGTGAATATCCCCGCGTTCATTTCATGTAGTTTTTGGGCGGTTTGTAACATTGAGCCAGTGCAACGGAAATCAACAACATCATCAATAAAAAATTCATGTCCTTTTTTCATGGCAGGGGACAACTCTCTTGATGTTGGAGGTTTTGAGCGTGACAATGTGGCATTGTTTTTCCCTGAAGCTAGAGCGACATCAGAATAACCCAGTGCAATGTTATTATATGCTAAAGACGCGCAGGTCATTCCTGAGCCACATTGCCTATCGAGTGCAATAGTTGAAACCTTTACAGGGAATTTCGATAATGAGACAGGATATTTTCCCCCAAGAGTCACATATTCATAGTTAAAATGAGTTGCTCCGATATAAAATTCATCAATATCTTCGGGTTTTACTTTACCTTTTAATCTGTTATCAAACATCTCATTCAAAGTTAAGGCAGTTAATACATCTGGACGTATATTTCCAAACACATCCCTGGGTGGTTCTCTTGGTCGAGATCTTGAAAATGGAGTTCTTATATAATCTGTAATATACACATCTCTAATTTTCATTTTTTTTACCTCTTTTAATTTTTTTACCTCATAATATATTTTAGATATTTAAATTCTCAATTACTACAGCAGTTCCTTGACCGCCACCACATGATATCGCTGCAAGACCATATTTTGCTTTCTTCTCTTTAAGAATTCTGGCTATTGTTGATGTAATTCTAAGACCTGACGCGGATGCAGGATTCCCTATTGCAATTGCTCCTCCATGAATATTCATTTTGTTTTCCCAATCGATCCCCAACTTTTTAGCAGCATTCAGTGCTACAACACCAAAACTTTCATTGATTTCCCAAAAATCAATATCATCTACTTTTAAATTTGCATGCTCTAAAGCCATTTGAGCTGCGGGTACTACACCTCGTCCACGTACAGTAGGATCAACTCCCGCAAAACCAATTGATATAACCTTCGACATGGGATTTAATTTATATTCCTCAACTGCATCTTTAGACGCTAACAAACAAAGTGAGGCCCCATCACTTAAAGGAGCACTATTTCCGATGGTTATAATACCTTCTTCTGTTCCAAATTTTGCAACATATGCATCTTTGGAGTAAACAGGGTTTTTATAACCACCTGCCCATCCAGGAGTGCTAATAGACGACATTTTAGCAATATCTTCGAAAGAAATTGCTTTTTTTATGGATTGATCTTCTGCAATCTCCATTTCGTTCTCAGGATCCCCTGCTTTATGGCCTTTAATAGGCACTATTTCTTCTTTAAAAAAACCACTTTCCTGAGCTTTTGCTGCTAAATTGTGACTGCGCGCACTAAATTTATCCATCTCATCCTTTGTAATATGATCGGCTTCTTGCTCTGCAAGTTTCTGAGCTGACTGGAATAATAAACGACTAGTATTCCAATCATATAAATCATCGTTATACCATTCACTTTCGGGATTAAGCATAATTCTATCTGGAGGCCATCCAAATACTTTTACTTTTCCTCCGTAATCATGTAAAGGTACTCGAGTAAATTGATCAAAAGCTAAAGTTACCACTACATCGGAGTAACCCATTGAAATATTTCCGAATCCAACATGTAAAGTTGCCATACCGGAACTATCTTGTTTGTCAAATACAGTTGCAGGCACATGGAAGGGAAAATTTGCCATCCAAATATTAATCCTTCCCCCAAATGTCCCATGTTCATGCTGCAATAAAGCACTACCAGTTAAAACCTCACTAACATTCTCACGTTTGAGTGTACTGCCCGTATTTGGTATTCGATTGTCAAACATATCTATTAAGACATGAGCTGCAAGTTCTGTCCCCCACTTCTTACTAAAAACATCCTTATCAGGTTCCAGAGGATTTGATTGAGAAAAAGCTGTCCTTACATGATCTACTATATATACTTCTCTTGCTTCTTTCATATTTCATTTTCTCTTTTTAGTTTAAAATATAAAGATATAATGTTGAAATTTAATGGTTACATAAATATTTTCATATGAAAAAAAAATAAACATAGTTTTAATCGGAAAAAAATAGAAATTATTAGAAAAAAAAAGATATTTCGTTATTTTCCCTTAAAAACTGGTTTACGTTTTTCAACAAAAGCAGTTGCTGCTTCTCTATGATCCTCAGAAGCATAACATTTGGCATTGAATTCCGTCTCAACTTTTAACATTTCAGCAAAAACTTTATCATAACTTCTGTTTACTGCCTCCTTAGAAAGTGCTAATGCGAGGGGTGCTTGTTCTGCTAGATGATTTGCAAATTCCATTGTTTTAGGTATTAATTCTTCATGGGGAAATACGGCATTAACTAATCCTATCTTAAATGCTTCTTCAGCAAATATTCGTTTACCGCTAAAGATAAGCTCTTTTGCTTTATGAATGCCTATAAATTTAGGGAGCAAAAAACTTCCATTCATATCAGGAATTAATCCCATGCGTATAAAGAATTCACCAAAACTGGCTTTTTCTGATGCAAAAATCATGTCACAGCTTAATGTTAAATTGGTTCCAAATCCTACTGCTACACCATTTACAGCAGCAATAATCGGTTTATATAATCTGAAAAAATCATAGGGGTGAATTATCATATTATTTCCTGCAGCCTCTTCCCTAAACTTTCCACTGGCAAACTCCTGAACATCTGCACCCGCACAAAATGCTTTTCCCATTCCTGTTATAACTATCACTCTTACACCTGAATCCTCCTTCGCTTCTTTCAATGAATTTTTCAAATCAGCATTCATCTGAACATTGATAGCGTTCATTCTCTTAGGACGATTAAGAGTTATAACCGCAACTTTATCCTTTTTTTCATACAAAATAGTTTCATATTCTGGACTCATTCTCAATGACACCTTCAATTATAACCTAATAAAAATCTGAAATTTGTTGTTTTTATTTAGTATTAATTAAATTTGATCATCGCACTATTTAATTCTTTTACACTTTCCTTAAAAATAAAGAAATAGCACTATACTAACCAAGATAAAAAAAAACCTTTATAATCATACCAATTTTAATAAAATATTGAATAAATTATGACTAAATAACAAATTTTATTTGATGATGAAAAATGAGTGAAGCTGACTATAAAAAAGCTCTTAAAATTTTGTTTAAGGCCGGAGGATTTCAATTCCCATTTACAGAAACCATTCATGAAATTCTAAAAATAACGATAAAAGATGAAAATCTCGACTTCGTTATGGCTTTTGAAGAAAAGACCTCTCAAACAATGGAACAATTGAAGGAGAGCAGCGGATTATCTGAAGAAGAGATCTTAAAGAAAGCAGATGCTTTAGCAAAAATGGGTGTTATAATCAACCAACCTAACCGTAGTGGTGTAATGGTATATCAATTATTCCCATTTCATAGGCAATTTGAATATATTTTTATGCAAAACCTTGAGAAAACCGAGGAAAATTATAAGATAGCACGGTTATTCGGTAAATTGAATGAAGAACATAGCGGTGAGGTTCAATCTCAATATGATGGATATAGTGCTGCATTGAATCGTATGCCACCAATGGATCGTACAATTCCGATATTAGAAAATCTAGAAACAGGTGAAGAGATTAACGTTGTTGTAAATGAAGAACTGGAAGTGCCTACTGAAAAAATTCTACCAACTCAACAAATTCGAGAACTTATTGAAAAAGCTGACGATATTGCGGTAGGAAATTGCTATTGTCGTCAACATCAAGAATTCTTAGGTAACCCCTGCGAGATGATCGAACTTGTACCAAGTTGTATGACCTTAGGGAAATCCGCAAGGCACACTTCTAATCACGGTTTCTCTAAATTAGTGTCTAAAGAAGAAGCATTGAAAATCCTTAAGCAATGTGAAGATGCAGGATTAGTCCATAAAGCCTATCATAAATACGGTAATTCATCAGCCGAAGAAGTTGCAATCTGTAATTGTTGTAACTGTTGTTGTATGACTGCCCGAGATTGCTTGATTTTTCCTGTTGTCAATGAAACAAATTATTTAGCTGATATCGATGAAGATTTATGTATAGGCTGTGGTACCTGTGTAGATATGTGTTATAATAAAGCGATTGAATTGAATGATGACGATAAAGCGGAAAGAATTGAAGAATTCTGTGCGGGATGTGGTGTGTGCGCTTATCATTGCCCTGAAAACGCAATTTCTCTTATTGAGGGTCCGAGAATGGTAAGAATGCTCCCCCCACGTAAAAATTAGATCTTTAAACAAATAATTTCATTCTTTTTTATTTTTACTTTAAATTATCTGTAAATTCATTATACATTAATATAGTATATATAACAGAAAGATGATTTTATATATAAAGGAGTAAAAATAATTTTGTAAAGATTTCTAATGGATGAATTGAGAATAAAACGCTATCACGATAAAATAAATCATATTGTGGAATATATAAAAGACTTAACAAAAGATCCAAAAAATGAACTTGAAAAGCGTGGGATATTCTATTCATTACAAACTTCTATCGAGGCGATTATAGATTTAATCGCAATGCTTACAAAAGACTTAGGGATTCAAGTCAAAGATGATAATACAAACATCTCTGAAATTGTTAAAAAAAGGAACCTAAAATTTGAATTAGGAGAGAAATTGAAAAAAGCTAATGGTATGCGAAATATAATCGTCCACCGTTACAATGATTTTGAAGAAAAGATTATTTTAGATTCCGTTGACGAAATTAAAGATCTTTTAACAAAATGGATAGAGGTTGTGGAGGAAATCCTGAATGAGCTCTCTTAAGATCGAAGATTTAGCGGAAATATTGAACCCATTAAAAGGAAAATATGAAGTAGTTCTTTATGGATCGCAAGTGGAAGGAGGGATCCGTCCAGATTCTGATATTGATATTGCAGTGATAACACGGGGAACCGATATTGAAAAAAATATTAAAATACAAAAAGAGCTTCTAGGAATATTTTCTCTTAAATTTGATATCCGCGTATTTGAATTATTCCCAATTTACATCCAAATTTCTATAATAGAGAATTATCAAGTTGTCTTTGGTGATATCTTAGAAATTTCAGAATACTTTTACTCTTTTCGGAAAAAATGGGATGATTGTAAACACCGGATATTATCAAACCAGTTCTCAAGCCATCTTGAAAGGTTGAATTTAATTAAGTAGACTTTTTCTTATTAGGAATGTAATTTAGAAGTAATAAACTCATTCACTACACTCTCTGGTCTGAATTGGATGATTTTTTAATGAAAAATAAGAAGTCTTTTTTCCTTAAAAGACTTTGCGACAGTCTTTCTATATCACAAACTTGGCTTAATAAATCTGTGATAAAAAGAAAAAAGATAGAATTTTTAGTGTTATTCTACAATAGCGTATGCGTTACCTAAAACTTTTGCTCTTTCAGTTTTTACTTGGATTATATAGCGCCCGTTATCCTTCCAGCCTTCTGTTGTTAAAGTTTCTCCTGGATAAACTTCGCTTGTAAATCTCGCATTGAATTCTTTAAAACGTGAAATATCCCCATCACAAAGACCATAAACTATAGACCTAGTGGCATAACCATATGTACATAATCCATGAAGGATTGGTCTGTCAAATCTTCCACTTCTCTTAGCAAATACAGGATCTAAATGTAACGGGTTGTAATCACCGCTTAGTCTATATATAGCTGCTTGATTAATATTGGTTTTATATGATAAACTAAAATCTGGTTCTTTTCCCTCAGGAGGATCTAATGGTTCAGCTTTAGGACCACGATCCCCACCCCAACCACCTTCACCAATATAAAAATGAACGTATTTGGCGTCGAATATGTGCTCTCCATCAGGGGTTCTACCCGACATTCTAGTATGAATAACAGCAGCTTTTCCTTTATCAAACATATTTTCACATACTCCTTTTACTCTGATTTCCCCTTCGGACGGAAAGGGCTTTACTAGTTTTATCATTTGTTCCCCATGAATAAATCGAGCTCCATCAACAGGTTTGTCACTAAATCTTGGGAATCCGGCTCCTGCGAGAATACAGGCATAACTAGGAAAAACCTGTACTCCTCCAGGTGTTCGCTCATAAACAAACTTAAGTTCATCTGGTTGAGCACCAATCCCGAGATTATAAAGTATTACGTCTTTCCACGTATATTTAATGGTTCTTTCTTCAGTTTCCTTGCCAATAACATCTAAATTTAAACTTGTCATTTTTACCAGTTTTTTTAAATTATTTGTTTTTTATTTAGTTTTATCTCTAATATTATATTAATCATTTCAATTGAATATTTTTGGATTTCAAATACTCTGTTTTATTCTTAATATCCCAAGTACCACAATCTAAATAAAACCACTTAACTTCAAACCTTCTATTAACCAATTTATGTTCATTTCTAAACTGACTAATGCTTCATTTTCTATCTCTCTTGAGTTAGAAATATATTCTTCATGATATTTGAGTGCTATTTCTTTGTTTGAGAGATTCTCTTTGTACCAATGAATTATTGAATTTTTTGATTTAAAGTGAAAATCTTCCATTTGTTCAAGATATACTTCAAAATCACGATCCATGTATACCCCAAAATGAGCTATTGCAATAGAATTCAATCTATCTTTCATGTCTCTAAGTTTTTGAAAGGTTTTAAGTAATTCAGACTCATTAAACTCTGGTGGCATAAAAGAGGGCTGAATATATAAATCACCTACTTTATTAAAGATAGCATCCCCTGTAAAAATATTTCTATTTTTCTCATCAAAAAGTGCAATGGAATCCATTGTATGCCCAAAGAAATTAAAAACTTCTAATTTCAGACCATTTAAATCTATTATATCACCTTCTTTTAATGGTGTCACATTCTCTATAGGTTTCACCGTAGCGTCAAACTCATCATTCATGAGTTCGGGTTTATTATTTTCAAATACATCGTTCATGATTGATGGATTTTTTAATTTATTAATCGCGTGCTCAGATGCTAATACTTCAATATCTACCTCAGGGATTAATGCTTTTAACTCATGTACTCCTGCTACATGGTCCCAGTGGCTGTGACTTAGTAGTATCTTATGGATAGGATAGAGATTAAGCCTTTTTAACGTCTCAATAACAAATTCTGCATTATCTGCTGAAGACGTATCAATAAGCATTCTGGTCCCATTATTCTCAATTACATATAGAGCTAAACTTCCTTTTCTCCTAAATAAAAAACCATCAAATAAAAAGCTATTTTCATTAAATTTTCCTTCTTTATAGATAAAAACCAATTTAATCACTCTTTTAATATGACATATCCTTAGAAATTAAAAAAAAAAAATAAAAAAATGATATAGAATAATTTAAGATTTCATTAACTCGTCGCCACCAGCAGCACCTTCCCTTTTTGAAGGTAAATCTTTCATTAATTCTGGAAATCGCTCAGCCAACAGTGAAGGAGTAAATGGTTGCCAATTATTTGATATTTTCTTTACTGCTCTCCAACTTCTATAAACCCAGACTTTATCAGCGATGGCTCTAAAAACTTCTCCATTAATATCTTTAGCTGCATCAGAAGCAAGGTATGCTACTAAAGGAGCGAAATGTGCAGGATCAAAGATATCAAAACCATCTGCTGTCTTAGCTTTCATATAATCTCCCATTCTTGGAGTTAAATCCGTTGTCATACGCGTTCTAGCACTTGGTACAACACAATTTACTGTTGCGTATTTCGCAACTTCCCGAGCAATTATCATTGAAAAAGATGCTATACCTGATTTCGCAGCACCATAATTTGATTGACCAACATTACCATATAGACCAGAATCAGAAGCAGTATTAATAATTCTACCAAAGTTTCCTAAAGATTCATCAGCTTTTCCTCTTTCCCTAAAATACGCAGCTGCATGCCGAGTTAAGTTGAAAGTACCCTTTAAATGAACTGCAATAACAAGATCGAATTCCTGTTCTGTCATATTGAAAATCATCCGGTCTCGTAGAATCCCTGCGTTATTTACAATAATATCTATCTTTCCAAATTCAGCAATTGCTTGGTCGATCATACCTTTTGTCTTGTTAAAATCAACAACAGAATCATAGTTTGCTATAGCTTTAACTCCAAGCTTTTTGACTTCTTCTACAACAGTATCAGCGATTTTGGCATCTTCATCCAAATGACTAGCGCCACCACCTATATCATTAATTACGAGGTTACAACCTTCTTTTGCCATAACTAGAGCTTCTTCGCGACCTACACCACGACCTGCTCCAGTAATTAAAGCAACTTTGCCTTCTAACATTCCCATTTTTGATCACTTTAGATTTTTTAAAAATAATTAAGTGGAAGAAATTTTCCTTAAACTTTAAATCTTTCATATTTAAAAAACTTATAATCCCGCGTTGATCGTAAATCCCCCGTCAACAACAATTTTTGCCCCAGTTACATAACTTCCTGCTTTAGATGCTAAGAAAACTATCGTCCCTTTAATGTCATCCCCATTACCGAATCTTTTCAAGGGAACTAAGTTTAATAAAGGAACTCCAATCAGTTTATACATTGGGTTATTTTTATCTTGAAGGTACTCCATCATCCCTTCTTGCATATTTCCTGGGAGGATAGCATTAACTCTAATATTATACCTACCCCACTCAACAGCTAAGGATCTTGAAAGACCAATGACTCCAACTTTGGAGGTTGCATAAGCCGTCATACCCGAAGAAAAACCTACCTGTCCATTTTCACTAGAGAAATTGACTATGCTTCCGTTTTTCTGTTTAATCATCAATTTTCCTATTTCCCGACAGCATAAAAATGTCCCGGTTACATTTGTATCTATAATATTCTTCCAACGATCTAAGCTATACATATTAGATGGAGCCATATCAGAAACTCCTGCACTGTTAACCAGTACGTCACATTTTCCATATTGTTCATTCATTGTAATAGCCATTTGTTTAACATCCTCCTCCTTAGTTATATCACATTTAATTGATATACAATCCCCACCTATATTATTCAGTTTTTGAACTGCATCTTCTAATTTTCCGTGTATATCTCTTCCACAAATAGCTACATCTGCTCCTGCTTCAACTAAACCTTCAGCTGAGAAATACCCTAAGCCTTTTCCACCACCAGTTACCAGAGCAACAATTCCATCCAGTTTAAATAAATCTGAAATATGAGTCATAAAATCATCTTAGAATCGAAAGTATTAAAAAATTTGTAAAAAATAAAAAAAATAAAATGTTGTTTCTTAACTCTTATGCATCAAGGTTTTCAATTACTGTTGCTACTCCTTGACCGCCTCCTACACAGGCGTTCGCAACACCATACTTTGCTTTTTTATCCTTCAAGATTCTTGCTAAAGTTCCGGTAAGACGTACCATTGTTGCTGCTAATGGATGACCAATAGCAGTAGATCCTCCCATTATATTAACCTTCTCCGTTGGAATACCAAGTTTATCCATACAATTTAAAGCTACGATACAGAACGCTTCGTTAATCTCCCAATAATCAATGTCATCAGGAGTTAAGCCAGCATATTCTAGAGCCTTCTTAGAAGCAGGAACTGGTCCTCGACCCATTGTTGAAGGATGAACCCCTGCCCAACCGATTGAGACAATTCTTGCCATTGGTTCAATACCTCTTCCTTTGGCTTCTTCGGCTGTCATTAAGCAAGCGGCAGTAGCTCCTGCATTTAAAGGAGAGGATGTACCTACGGTTATAACACCCTCCTCTGTCCCTTCTCTTTTTACATAACCATCTTTGCCCCCATTCTTTTCTAAATAAAAGGGTCTAGATAATCTAGGTAATTTTGCATGACCTTCCATACTGGATTTTCGTACATTCATATCCTTATCTACGATCAGAGGAGTATTAACGTCTCCTGCTACATGACCTTCAATCGGAATGATCTCACCTTTAAACCACCCAGACTCTTGAGAGGCAAGAGCTAAGTTATGACTTCGTACACCAAGTTCATCCATGCTTTCTTTAGTAAAAATTGGTACTTCTTCCTCATACAGCTTTTGAGCTGTTTGTAGCATGTTGAAAGAGGTTCGCATTTCATATTCAGGATGATAAAACTTACTATCCTTATCCAACATCTTCATATTAGGCTCAGTTCCCCGTCCTCTCACGCGAGTCATGTGTTCGAAGCCAGTTGATAATACGGCTTTACTATTACCTGTCATTAGCTCCATAATTCCAATGTGCATACCGGTTCCTGCTGACCCACATTGTCTATCTAAAGAGAAGGATGGAACGGTTACTGGAAATCCCGCTAAAAAGAGGGGAATCCTTCCTCCATATGACCAATTCTCTAACACACCTGCAGCAACGCCTACTGATACTTCATTTATATCTCCTTTTTGTATGCCCTTATCTGCTAATTTCTCATCAAAGAATTTCATTAGCAACTCAGCGAGCAACTCATCTCCTCTGATTTCACCAAAGACGTCTCTCTCCGGTTGCGTACCCCTTGAGCGAGAAAATGCTGTACGAGCATAGTCAATCAGCCAAACTTCTTTTAAGTCCACTTTATTTTAACCTTTTTATTGTTTGTTTTTTTAATCTAAATTGAAACCTTCAATTATAAAGAAGAATTAATGATATTATTTTAACAATTTTAATTTCTAAAATAAGTTTTATTGAATTTTTTATTGGTGAAAAAGCAATGAGAAAAAGAAATAATGACCAAAAAATTAGAAAATCCGAAAGAATAATAATGAAACGACTTGATACTCCTCGAATCCCCCCCTTGGATGAAATTGAGTATGTTAAAGAATTGTTTATGTTCCGTAACGCAATAAATCGGTTAGAGTATGCTAAGGGTGAGAATGGTGAATCAGAATGGGAGAATGAGATAAGATTACTTATTCAATGGCTAAAGGATTATAAAAATAGAGAGATTAATAATCTAACTTCTTTTCTTAAGCTAGATAAAGGTGGATTAGATATAGAATCTATTGTCTTTGAGGATTTTGAGAATTCTATCAAATCCTTCATAAAACAAGAAGGAACTATCTTTAACCTTAAAGCAATAATGACAAAATATAAGAAATTAAGGCTAAAGTGGCTTATAATGGCAAGTCAAATTACCTACGGCTCATCCCTACCTCCACGAGACAAGGAAATTCTTATTCTACGTGTTGCTTGGCTCACAAAGGCTAAATATGAGTGGGATCATCATTTAATTGTTGGAAAACAAGCAGGACTTACAGAAGGAGAAATCAATAGAATCAAGGAGGGATTAACTGCTAAGGGTTGGGATAATAATGATGCTATTCTGATCCGGGCTGTAGACGAACTCTTTACAAACACATTTATTTCGAATACAACTTGGAAATCATTATCAGAACAGTATGATCCCTTCCAACTTATGGATTTAATTTTTACTGTTGGGGGTTATAATATGTTAGCTATGTTCCTTAATTCTTTCGGAGCACAAACCGAAGATTGCGTGAAAAAGATTATTGAAACAGACTCTTAAGGTATTAGATTTATAATTAAACCAAACTTTTTATATTTCAAAATAAATTCAACTCTATAATTATAAAAGTGATCTACATGACTAAAAACAATCAAGAAAAAGTGGTAAAAGAACTTAATAAAAACAAACTATTAAGACTTGAAACACCACGAATAGCTCCTCTCGACGAAATTGATTATGTAAACGGATTAGTGTTATCCCGGCGCGCTACAAATCGAGTAAATTATGATGAAGAAGCTAATGGTGAGTCCAATTGGAATGATCCCGTTCTTTCGCTCGTAAAAGAAATGAAAGGAAGCATAAGTTTTTATCTTAACCCTATATCTAATTACCTTGAGCTAGAAGAAAAAGGTTTAGATATTAATTAAATTAACATCAAGAATTTCGAAGAACCAATAAAAGATTTTATAAGCAAAAGGGGAACTATCTTTAATCTAAGGGCTACATTAATGGGGCATAAGGATTTATTTTTGAGATGGGGATTATTTGCTAACCAAGTTTTTGTTCATTCAGACATTCCACCACGAGAGAAAGAAATAATTATTCTTAGAGCCGCTTGGCTTTGCAAATCAGAATACGAATGGGAACATCATTTATTCGGAGGAAAAAGAGCGGGACTTACTGATGTTGATATCAGGCGTATAAAAGAAGGTTCAGGTGCTGAAGGCTGGGAGCCATTTGAAGCAGCGTTGGTACGAGCTGTAGAGGAACTATATATTGATAATTTTATTAAAGATTTGACTTGGGAAATTCTAGCCGAACGATTTGAGCCAAACCAACTTATTGAGATTATCTTCATAGTTGGTTATTATAGTTTGTTAGCCTCAGTGCTCAACACCCTTGGTGTCCAATTAGAAAATATGTATAAAAATCTCCCAAAATAAATCATTACTATAAGAATGATAAAATAAATAGGGTTTCCTGAGCTAAAATAAACTGAATTTACTCAAAAAATTTGTTTCAAAATAAAATAAAAAAAATATTGAGTTGTAGGAGTTATTTGCCTTGAAATTTAGGTGCTCTTTTTTCATTAAAAGCTCTGACACCCTCCATTGAATCCTGGGAGGTAGAATTCAAAGCATAGCCCCAATATTCAAACTGTAAACCCACATTCAATGGTACTTGAGTTCCATACTGAATACATTTTTTAATGACATATAATGAATTCGTTGCGGCATTTCCTAGCCAGGATGCTTTTTCCTGAACAAACTCTTCAAACTTGTCATCATCGACTAAAAACGAGATAAATCCCCATTCGTTCATTTGCTCAGCAGTAAAATGTTCCCCAAAGTATGCCATTCTATTGACTCTCATCTTTCCTAGATGCCTAATCATGCGTTGAGTTCCCCCATTACCTGGAAAAATTCCTCGTTTAATTTCAGGGAATCCAAATTGTGATCTCTTTGAAGCAATCACAAGATCACATACTAATACTAATTCTAATCCACCACCTAATGCGAATCCATCAACAGCAGCAATTATAGGTTTTGGAAAGGCCTCGATTAAGTCATAGTATCTATGTCTTAAATACATCGCATGTCCTCGATGTCTAAGATTGCTAAAATCGAGAGTTGGACCTCGATCTCCTCTAGAAGAGAGATCAGCACCCGCAGAAAACGAAGGTTTCTTAGTAAACTCTTTTGTTCCTCTTATGACAACGCATCTAACACTCGTGTCTACTTCCACAGATTCTAATGCTTTAGAAATTTCGTAAAGCGTCTGATTTTGAAGAGCATTCAATTTATCCGGTCGAATTATGGATATGACCGCATAATTTCCTTCTTCAACTTTTTCAATTTTTACATGTTCAAACTTTATTGGTTCAGTCATAATTTCTAACCTTTTTATTTCATATGATTCTAAATTATTAAGTGCATTAATTAAAGAACTATTATGAAAAAAAGTTTCTAAAAAGAAAATAAAAAAGAAGAATTTACTTCTAAATATTTGAGATATAACTAAATAATACCATCCCACGTTGCCCTTTCATTTCCATAAGGATCTGTTTCGACTGTGACCTCTTTATCAAAGAGTATTGTAGCTCTATTTTTTTTATCATAAGGTGGTAATTCTGGGATATTCTTATGATTTGGGTTACCTGAACGAGCAAATGCAATCCACGCATCCATCATTTGTTCTGATAACCTCTGAGTTTCTTCAGTTCTACCCGGAACAATACCTATATCTCTATTTCCAAGAAGTCCAAATACAAAAGAAAGTTCAAGAGCATGCATAGCTCCATATTTCCCTCCATCCAAAGGACTCTGCCAAGTGAAAAGATACATATAAATGTTCTTTTGATATTTAGATTGTTCTTCAGCAAGACGAATAGAAGGTATTCTAAACGTAAAATCTGATAATATTGCATCCGCGATATTTCTTGGGGTTTTTCTTAATTCTCGATACGTATCAATTATCTCCTTAGCTTTACTTTCTTTCTGCTTTGTAAATCTCATAAATGCATTTACTGTTCGATTTAATCCTTCCTCTGTAAGCTCGAAAGCCTTCGGTGTCCACATCAAAAATAATTTGTTTTCATCCAAGTTAGACCCGATAAATACATCGATATCTTTTGCAAAACCCTTAGATATGGCTTCTAGTGGGTGATCTGGTAAAGTCTTTTTATCTACCACCGGACCCACTCTTAGTCCGCCTGCTCGGAATTCTGTCATGTCCATCTGTGGTACAATAAATTTTTCAGCAGGAACTTTCCTTAATGCTTCTATATCTCCTTTTTCAACTCCAAATTTTTGAATTAATTCTTCATAGACCTTAATCGCAGCGTCAGGATTATAACCAAATTTGTTTGCAGCTCCAGATTGAGGGATAGCTCTATGAAACAATCCCTTAGCCGAAGGAAAAGCAAGTAAGCTAGAAACCGCCATACCACCCGCAGATTCCCCAAAAATAGTGACATTATTAGGATCTCCTCCAAATTTTGAGATATTATCTCTTACCCATTCAAGTGCTGCAACCATGTCAAGTAATCCGGCATTAGCAGTCGTATCAGGCATATCTGGCATATACAAAAAACCAAAATATCCTAGCCGATAATTTATACTAACAACAACCACATCACCCCTAAGGACTAACCGAGATCCATCTAGAGATGCCCCATTTCCAGTTATAAATCCCCCACCATGTATCCAAAACATAACTGGACGTTTATCATCTTTATAATTTTGAGTCCAGATATTCAAGGTGAGGCAGTCGGATTCACTTTGAGGCATTGGTTCGGCAAACATATTTTCGAGATTTGAGGGTGGTTGAATTGAAACTGGACTATATTTTGTTGCATCACGAACTCCACTCCATGGTTCAAAAGGAGCAGGAGGTTTAAATCGCAGTTCTCCCACAGGTGGTGCTGCATAAGGGATCCCTTTAAATTTTATAACTCCCCTTCTAATATATCCACGTATTTTACCATGGGTCGTTTCTACTATAACATCTTCTTCCATAATATCCACTTTTTATTTATTTTTTACTTTTGATTTAAAATTTATTGAAGGTTTAAATTTGTTATTATTTTTGAAACCTATTGCACTTGCATTGGTTCCATATTTTTGTTGTAACTGTTCAACTGGTCCAACATCTAGAGCATACATCGGACAAGCTTCAACACAAACTGTTTGCTTTCCTTGCTCTAACCTTTCTACACAAAGATCGCATTTCCTCATTTTAGCATTAGTTATTGCGTTAAATTGGGGTGAATCCCAAGGGCACACTTTCAAACATTTAGCCCCGCATTCGTTTTTTCCTAGACAAGTATCTTGGTTTACTATTACAATTCCGTCGGATTCTCGTTTTGAGATAGCGCTTGTAGGACAAGCCTTGATACAGGGAGGATCAGCACAATGGTTACACGCAAGAGCTAAATATGCTAGAAATAAATTCGGAAACTTACCTTCTTCTATAGTAATTATACGCATCCAATTTTCAGGCCCAGCATCGATATCATTCCAATCTTTGCATGCAACAGAGCAAGTATAGCATCCAGTACATCGCGTTTGATCAAAATAAAATCCCAATTGCTTCATGCTAATCCCTCCGTTTCTTTTTTGGAAAATAGTTCTACTTGGACTAGAGCACTATTCATAGGAAAAGCACCTCCCGGTGAGCGCGTATCTTTTGTTAAGACATTTCCACATCCACCAAGATCAACACCCTCTTCATTTGGGTTATACCATGCTCCTTGATACACAACAACTACTCCGGGGATAATTCGTTCTGTCACCTTAGCAGGGATCCGAACTCGTCCTCTATCATTATACACATCAATCAAATCACCATTTTTAATGTCTCTTGATTCTGCATCAGAAGGGTTAATCCATACTGCATGAGGCTCAACTTCTTCTAACCATGGAATCATACTCAAACTTGAATGAGTTCTCCTTTTATTATGAGGAGTAAGAAGCTGTAAAGGATACTTTTTTGCTAAAGGAGAGTCATAATGCTCTTCATGGCTTAAATATTTAGGAATTGGGGGCATATCAGGGACATCTAATTCTGCTATATGCTCACAATATATCTCAATTTTCCCAGATAGTGTAGGAAATGAATTATTCTCTAGATCTTCTATTTGTTCTTTAAAAGCAACAAATGGTTCCTCCACTTTAACTTTATAAAAACCATCCTTTTTCATTTGATCATAACTTTTAATATCCTTACGAGGTGAAGTAAATATTCGTAAGATTTGATCTTCTGATAGGTTTAATAAACCAGCTTCTATTCCTAATTTTAAAGAAAGCTCTTTGCATATTTCCGGATCTGATTTTGATTCATATAATGAATCAATGACCTTGTTCAAATAAATATAGTATGGAGAACCGAGCCAGGGAACTGCAATATCATTACGTTCCATAAAAGTATTAACTGGTAATAAAATATCAGCAAATTTAGCAGTAGGTGTCATAAATTGCTCATGAATTACAATGAATTCAAGAGATTTGAGAGCTTTTATACCTTTATTCACATTACTATATTGGTTCAAACGATTTTCTGCTGCTATATATGCCATTTTCAAATCTGCAGGAAATCCACCTTTGCGACCTTGTAAAATAGCATCGTAATATTGATTAAAGTGGATTCGGGTACTCGCTGGGTTTGTCCCTCCTCTTAATTTATAAAGGCTGTCATTACGGGGAGGTGCTTTCCAATCAACAGGATTCCCTCGAGGGGTTTGTTTCTTTGATGTTTCTTTTTTCTCTTCCGGTTTAATAGGATCTGAACTCTTTTTCCGACCAGATGATACCGTTTCACGACTGTAATATGCTCGCATAAAACCAGAAGCATATCCACCATTAATACCAATATTTCCGGTAATAATGCAAAGTACATTAGCTGCTCTTGAATATTGTTCTCCCCTTGCAGTCCGTGCGGGCCCCCATCCTGCCATGAGTGCTGCTGGTTTTGCGGACGCATATTCCCGTGCTAAACTTATTATTGTTTCTGCCGGTACTTTAGTAATTTCTTCTGCCCATTGTGGAGTTTTGGGTAACTCATCCTCTTCACCCAAAATATACGTTTTATACTTATCAAATCCAACAGTATATTTATCAATGAAATTTTGATCTTGAAGGTTTTCAGTGATAATTACATATGCCATAGCTATTAACATAGCGGTATCGGTACCTGGTCTAATAGGTATCCACTGATCTGCTATGATTGCTGCTGAATCAGTAAAAATCGGATCAATATTTATGATCTTGATTCCTTTTTCTCTTGCTTTAGTCAACATTAAAGGTGTTCCTGGGTCCCATACTGTATTAGCGGGATTCCAGCCCCACATAATAATAAGTTTGGAATTGAGTAAATCCTCACGAGCGTTTCCAGTCGTCATGGTTCCATAGGTTGCCATAGATGCAAAAAGAGCACCTTCATAAGAAGCTGCGCCCCACATCCGAGTATATCCTCCAAATTGGTTAAGCATTAATCCTACAGGCGTCACACCATGGAGCATACCCTGATTTCCGGCACCAGGGACGAATAAAATAGAAGAATTGCCATATTTTTCTTTAATTTCTTTCATTTTATTTGCTACGATATCTAATGCCTCATCCCATGATATCCTTTCAAATTTACCCTCACCTCGTTCTCCTATACGACGCATGGGATATTTTAACCTATCTGGATGATAAACTTTTTGTCGGTATGCTCTTCCGCGTAAACATGCTCGTAGTTGAGGTTCTTCACCATTATCTGTTTCAAAACGTATTATTTTACCGTCTTTCACGTGAGCTTTAAGTGTACAGCGACCCCCGCAATCATGGCAGCAACCAGTGTTAATTATTTTAATATCGCTATCTTTTGTTTCGATATTATTTTCACTCATAATCTTTATTCATTCTCAAGAAATTATTAATTACACAAAAATTTGATATCATTTTAATGTTTATCGAGAAATTCTATAATTAAAAATTGAAGAACTATAATCAATAACTTCAATACTGGTGTTCTTTATCAACCTGATTTATAGGAGGTTTTCCCTCAGCTATATTCCTGATATTTTCAGTGATGATCTTAAGTGGGTTTTCAGAGAACCTAGTAAAATCGCCAAATCCGATATTGTGGGGTGTTGTAATTACATTGGGTAACTCCCAAAAAGGATACCTCGATGGTTTATCAAGCTCAGGTTTCCATTTGGGATCCCACCAGTGCGGAATCCACCATACATCCAGAGCAGCTCCTGCTAATCTGTTTTCTTTAAGAGCGAAATATAAAGGCTTTTCTTCAATTATTGCCGCCCTTGCGATGTTAATCAGATAAGCCGATGGTTTCATTAATCGTATTTCGCGCTCTCCGATCAAACCTCGAGTTGCGGGAGTAAGTGGTATGATTACAACAATAAAATCAGATTCGGAGAGGACATAATCGAGATCTTCAGGACCACCTAAAAATTCCAGTTTCATCTCACTTTGTAAATCTTCTGATTTGCGCCTTTTTAGAGCTAATATTTTCATTTCGAAAGCTTGTAATCGTTTTGCGATTTCGATACCAATATGTCCCAGGCCAATTATACCTACTTTTTTCCCCCGCAATTCGGTAGCTCGATGACGATCAATATTGGGGAATAATTTGTTCCGTTGAACAACACGTCTTGCTAATGCAAGAAGTAAGCTTATTGCTCCTTCAGCCAGAGGTACGGGATTCGCTCCCGATGTGTTTGCTACAAAAACATCATCATCAATTACATCAAACGGTAGAGCATCCACACCAGCACCAGTTTTTTGAATCAGCTTTAGTTTTTTAGCCCCCTTCACGACAGAGGCCGATAAACGGGTACATACGATAATCTCAACATCTCGAGCGAGTTCTACTAGCTCCTCTTCAGTTCCCTTTTCGGGGATGATTAACTCAACATTATCGGGTAATAGATCCTTTTGTTTTGCTATCCAATCTGCTAAATAGGATCGTACAACTAATACTTTCATGATTTAATATAATATTTTAGTTTTTTTTCCCTATTAAATAGATTAGTCCTTCCGGAAGTTGCTCTCTCCACGCAATATATTCGTGACCACCTGGATATTCTTCGTAATAATGCTCATATCCTTTTTCTTCGAGCATTTTATGAAATCGATACACAGAAGGCATAGTTCGAGTTTCAAGATTTCCCACGTTAACATAAAACTTTAATGGCAGTCTTTTACTTTTATTAAATTGACTAATTAATTTAGAGTTTGTGAATGATAAGATACCTATTTATGCGATTCCAATTTTCCTACGTGTTAAAAAAGAATTTGCAACCACCGCAACAGATAAAATTCAGAAAGTTAAATTAAAGCAAGAAGGATATAATGTGAATGAAATTGAAGAACCAATCTATATTCTACTCCCAAGGTCATCTAAGTATGTTCCATTGACGAAAGAAATCTATGAGGGGGTAATAGCTGGAAAGTATCGATATTAATGTTTATCTTTTTTCCCAAATTATTGTTTTGCCATTTCTTCGTTAAACCTATTTTGGTTATCCACTGGTGTTGGAGTATAATTTGCTAACTCGATCTTTACATTTTTTATCTTACCCTTAAATTCTTCAAATCCACTTAATTTTTTAACCTTATCTTAAAGTGAATAGCAAGGGGAAAGGTGATTTCACCATTTTAGTATAATAAAAGATAAGATCTTTTATAAAACTAAACATAAGAGTTATTTATGGCAAATGAAATTCCGTTAAGTCCAGAGGAATTGGATTATTCAAAGAGAGAACAGAAAATATATGAAGAAAGAGAAAATAATCCAAATATAAGCCCAGGAATTCTTGTAGAAAAATTAGCAGAAAAAATCTCTGACAAATATGCTGTTTTGTTTGAAGATGTTAAATGGACATGGGAAGATTTAAATCAAGCCAGTAATAAGGTTGCGAATTATTTCCTGAATAATGGATACAAAACTGGGGAAACTATCGCACTTATGATGGAAAATAGTCCTGAAATACTTTCTTTCCCACTTGGTATTAATAAAATCCAAGGGATTGTGTCGTATATCAATATCAATCAAAGAATGGATGCATTAATTCACGCATTTCGAATAAGTGAACCAAGTTGGATTGTGATTGACGGAAGCAATTTACCTTTTTTTATTGATATTTATGACAAATTAAACTTTGAAACGAATAATGTTTTGGTGATAAACGAAAGAACCAAATTAAATCATAAATTTTTTGATTTAGGTTGGGAATTTTACGCCGTAAGCAATGAAAACCCTTCAACTACTTTTAATTCATATTTGACAGATGTCAGCTCTTATATTTTCACATCTGGAACAACTGGTCTCCCAAAGCCAGCAACACAGAGTAATGTGCGTTTGCTTAACCCTTTTGCTAGTTTGACATTGAAATTATCTCAAGAAGATGTTATTTATTGTCCTTTGCCATTATACCACTCACATGCTTTGGTTAATGGATGGGGATCTTCCTTACAGTCAGGATGTACTTTCGCTTTCCGAATAAAATTTTCAGCTTCCAATTTTTGGAAAGATATTAAAAAATTTAACGCTACATGTTTCTTTTATATAGGAGAAATCCCCAGATACCTGCTCAATCGTCCAAAATCTGAATATGTTGAAAATTCTACCCTAAAAAAAATGTTTGGTTTAGGTCTGCGAAAAGATATTTGGGAAGAATTTAAATCAAGATTTAAAATTGAACAAATTCATGAATTTTATGGAGCAACAGATGGTGCTGGTGGGTTTTATAATATGGAAGGAAGACCAGGTATGCTAGGGAAAATATCTACACCGGGGACACATGCTATTGTAAAAGTTGATCAAGATACAGGTGAAATTCTTACAGATGAGAAAGGAACCTACATCAAATGTAAACCAGGTGAAATCGGTATGCTTTTAGTCGCTATATCTGAAAATTCCCATTATCTAGGTTATAAAGATAAAGATCAAACAGAGAAAAGAATAATCCGAAACGTATTACAAGAAAGTGATATTTTTTTCAATACTGGAGATCTAGTCAATTTACATGATGGAAATTGGGTCTCTTTTGCAGATAGGTCTGGAGATACTTTTAGATGGAAAGGTGAAAACGTTTCAACGTTAGAGGTTGAAAATATAATAAATGATTTTCCGGATATTGAGATGTGTAATGTGTTCGGAGTGGAAATACCAAACCACGATGGTAAAGCGGGGATGGCAGCAATTAAATTGAAATCATCTATTGATTTTAATCCAACGGAGTTTGCAGTTTTTGTTATTGATAAATTACCAAAATATTCAATTCCTATCTTTGTTAGAGTTCAAAGTGAACTGGAATTAACGGGAACACTCAAATTGAGGAAAGTTAACCTTCGAAAACAAGGTTATAACATTAATTTGATAAAAAACGCTATTTACATATGGAAATCATCCACTCAATCCTATAAATTACTTGAGAAAGATGATTATTCGATGATTGTGGCGGGGAAAATGAATATTTAATTAAATTACCAGAAAAAATGAAAGTTTATCCCCCAATTTGAGCCTTTACACCACAAGATTCAACAATATCTTTAAGCCTTAGCATTTGGTCGTCACTGGGTGGTTCAACATCTGTAAGTTTATACTCCATTCCAATACGGCTGTATGTCTGAGTTCCAAATTTATGGTAAGGTAAAAGATCTATTCTTTGAAGATTTTCACCTAAACTGGAAGCAAATCTTGCTGTAGCCGCTATATTTTCTTCAGAATCATTACAACCCTGTATCGTGGGAATGCGTATTATCAAAGGCTTTATCGCAGAAATTTTTTTAGCGTTTTCTAAAATTAGTTCATTAGAAACACCAGTTAATTCTTTATGGACAACTGGATCCATGTGTTTAATATCCATATACACAAGGTCTACATATTTAAGGAGTTCTTCCATTTTGTCCCATTTTACATATCCACATGTTTCTATTGCAGTATGTATGTAAGTCTGTTTACATCTTTTAAGGAATGCTGTAACAAAATCAAGTTGCATAGTGGGCTCACCACCACCAACAGTAACACCACCATTTGATCGCCTATAAAATGGACTATCCTTATTAACATCTTGGAAAAGTTCCTCAACTGTTACATATTCACCTATACGTGTTAATCCCTGATTAAGGCAGATTTCAATACATTCATCGCAACCTGTACAGAGTTCTCTTTTTATTTGTATTCCCTCGTTTGCGGAAATGGTAATCCCTTCAATAGGACATACTTCAACACAACGACCGCATAATTTGCAATTAACCTCATTGTACAAAATCTCGGGTTTTGATTTCTGGGTTTGAGGAGAAGAACACCACAGGCACTTTAAGGGGCATCCCTTCATGTAAATCAGAGTTCGAATTCCGGGACCATCATGAATGGCGAACCTTTCTAAACCGTAAATAAAACCTTTACGTTTAGGTTCATCTATTGTTGAGACCATAGTTTTTTCCTCATAATGCTGTTAGGATTATGGATGTAAACATATATTAAATCAATTTACGATTTTGTTTTATCAAAATACTATTACTTACTTAAATTTTTTTCATTTGAAAAAAAGGTCTGGATGTTTCTTATAAGATTTATTTCCAATACTGTATTTTTTTTTTTTATGATAAGTTCTCAATAGAATTATCAAAATGGTCATAACAATTCATCAAGGGTGATAACTTAGTCACTCTTAATGAGAATTTATCAGAATTCATCGAGATATTAATTCTTTTCGAAAAATATTATAATTAGGAATAAATTTATTTATACTATTATTATGCTTGATAAAAATTTACTCAAGGGAAAAAAAACTATTATTACTGGAGCATCATACGGAATTGGGAAGTCTCTTGCAATCGGTTTTGCCGATCTTGGCTCCGAAGTTGGAATTTTAAGCCGTAGTGAGGATAAGCTAAAAGATGTAGTAAAAGAAATTAAAGAGAAGGGTCATAGTGCCTTTTATGAAAAAGGGGATGTTACAAATTATGATGATGTAAAAAAATCAATCGAGAATCTCATTGAAAAAATGGGGAATATCGATGTGTTCATCAACAATGCTGGAATATCGAGAATTAAGGAATTTGAAAAACTTAAAGTGCATCAAATAGAACTCCTTACGGATGTAAATTTAAGGGGTGTAATATTTTGTACGCATATCATTCTTCCGCATTTTATTAAGAATAATGGAGGTGTTATTATAAACACCAGTAGTGTAGGTGGTTTATTTCCTTACCCAACAAATATAATCTACGGAGCAACAAAAGCTGGTGTCAATCTTTTCACACAAGGGTTAGCTGCTGAATTGAATACTTATGAATCTAAAAAAAATATTACAACTCATGCTATTATGCCAGGACCCGTGGATACACCTATGTATAACTTCGGGTTGTCCAGACAAGAGGTTTTATCAAGAGTTCCTATTCAGTCAGATGAATTAATCCCATATTATGCATTTTATGCGTCTGATTTAGCTAATAATGCTCCATCTGGGAGATTAGTGAACATTGAAAGCTTCAGAGCTTTATTTAGAATTTTAGACAAACGAACCGATATTTCACCTAAAAATTGGGAGCAATTAGAACCGATAATTAAGGATAAATTAACACCCTCAATACAGCGGGATATTAAATCGTGTGAAAAACTGTTGGAAATGCTTTTATCAAGGGGCATATCTTTTAGGAAAACTGTAACAAGTTAACAAAAATGTTATTCTCATTGAAATTTAATTATATACAGAATAAATTTTAAAAAAATCAGATTATTTTCTCTATCAAAATTATTTATTATTTATATTTTATTTCTCATATAACAAGATACCATCACTGATTATGATAAACACAATTCCACATAAAATTCCAGGACTTATACGGGAACACTTAGAAAAGGGTAATTATGACAAGATTATTTTATTTTCCCTTGCGGTTTATGGATCTCATAAATTAAAGGAGTTTGTTAATAATCCTGGCGAATCTATTGATAATAGGATGGATAAAGCATTATTTTTTCAATGGGCAGACAAATTAAAGAAAAACCAGTTTATAGAAGAGTATGAGTTGGATGATGAGATTTCTTATCGAATTTCTTCTAAAGGTGAAGATGAAGTACTGAGTTATCCAGAAGTTTTAAATATAATAAAAATGTTTGAGGAAATCTTTGGTCCAATTGAAAAAGGAAAAAACTTATCTTCTAAATCTGTTTCTGGTTATAGAATTACGTATAAAGATTATATATTTGGTTTATTAACACTACTCTGGCGTTTAGATTCATTTTTACTTAAGGGGGAATTTGATAAAATAGGACCAGATAAAAAAGTGTCTTTGGGAAAGTGTTTAGAGCGTAATGCTGTAAAATTTCCAAATAATAAAGCCCTTCTCTTTGAAGATCAAGAATATGCATATAAAGAATTAAACGAATGGATAAATCGATATAGCAACTTCTTTCTATCATTAGGTGTTGAAAGAGGAGAAATAATCAATGTCTTTTTAGAAAATAGACCTGAATTGATGTTTATAATGGCAGCAATGTCAAAAATAGGTACCATTGGTTCTTTAATAAACACTAGACAACGATCAGCAACACTTCGACACAGTTTGAAATTAAATCCAGTAAGAATCTATTTGATTGGTGAAGAACTTTTAGATGCTTTTGAAGAGGTAAAAGGGGATCTAGATTTAACTCAAGAAGATAAGCTTTATTTTATTGTAGATAAAGGAGAAATGGACATACCAGAAGGATATATTGACTTTAGAGCTCAAGTAAAAAATCAAAATATCAAAAATCCTTCCACCACAGCTGATATTTTAGGAAAGGAAACTTATGTATTTATTTTTACTTCAGGTACAACAGGACTGCCGAAAGCAGCTCATATCCGAAATGTTCATACTGTTGGATCTATGTTAGGATGGGGAAAAATGGCATTAAATATGCAACCAGATGATATTTATTATATTTCTCTACCAATCTATCATAGCAATGCTCTACATATCGGATGGGCCTCAGCAATCGTTAATGGATCAGCGGTAGCGTTGGCGCGTAGATTTAGCGTAAGAACCTTTTGGAAAGATATAACTAAATTTAAAGCTACCTGTTTTAATTATATAGGTGAAATTTGTAGGTACCTATACAACCAGCCACCCAATCCAAATGATAGAAAACATACCGTCTACAAAATTGCTGGTAATGGACTTAGACCGGAGATATGGAAGGAATTTAAAGAGAGATTTGGGATAAGAGAGGTATATGAGCATTATGGAATGACAGAAATGCAAGGAATGTTTTGTAATTATCTTAATAGAGACTGTACTATTGGGATCTGTCTAAGTGATTATACCATTGTTAAATACGATATTGAAAATGACGAGCCTATCCGTGGAGAAGATGGATTTCTTCAAGTGGTTGATGAAGGGGAAGCGGGATTATTTCTTATGAAAATTCAGGATCCTTATACATTTGCGGGATATACAAGCAAATCAGCAAATCAGCAAAAAATTCTTGAAAATGCTTTTGAAGAAGGTGATATATGGTTGTATTCAGGTGATTTGATTAGAAATATAGGACATAACCATGCTCAGTTTGTGGATCGTCTTGGTGATACTTTTCGGTGGAAAGGAGAGAATGTATCTACATCTGAAGTCGAAGACGTCATATCTTCTTTTGAAGAAGTTGAACATTCATCAGTTTATGGCATTCTTATCCCTAACACAGAAGGAAGAGCGGGAATGGCATCAATTATCTCCAATAAAAATCATAAAGAATTTAATTTTGATGGGTTAAAAAAAGTGGTTAACGAGAATTTACCTAAATACGCTATCCCCCTTTTTATACGCTTTTTGGATGAATTATCTACAACTGATACCTACAAAATCCCAAAATCAGATATGAAAAAAGTTGGTTTCGATATTGGTAAAACTGAGGACTCGATTTATGTACTTTTACCAGACAGTACGGATTATACTCTTCTAACGGAAGAAATTTACTCGGATGTTATGAATGAAAAATACCGATTTTAAGAAAAGGATTATATACTTTAACGAGAAATTTTAAAATTACAGATAATTTTTATAAATTAATTAATCATAAAGAGAATTTTATAAAATATTGATGAAAAATGTCAGATGCAGTAAAAGAAAAATATTCAGAAGCAGTAAAGGCAATTAATAGCGCTAGTGGTACACCTCTTGGAGTTACTGATACAACAATTGATATATTGAAGTTTATAGTGCCAGAGGAGTATTTAGATCTCATAATAGCATTCAAAAGCCGAAAATCTCAAACTATGGAACAATTAAAAGAAAATAGTGGTATGTCTGAAGAAGAAATTTTAAGGATGGTTGAATTTTTAGCGAAAAAAGGTTTAATTATGAATCAGCTAAGTAGTTCTGGTTTAATGATTTTCAGATTGATGCCGTTTATTAATGTAGGTGTTTTTGAATATACATTCATGAAAAAACTTGAATACACAGATAAAGAAAAAGAACTAGCCGCACTTTTTCAGAAGTTAAGAGATGAGGGACATAATCGAATGATGGCTAACTATGATTTTGTTATTAAAAACATCCTCCCAAATATACGGCCAATTGATAGAACTATACCTTTTACCAAAAATAGGGAAACTGGAAATGAAATTGAGATTATTGTTGATAAAGAACTAGAAACCCCAGAAGAAAAAATATTACCAACTCAAAATGTAAGAGATATCATAAATAAGTTCGATGAGATTGCAGTAGGACATTGTTATTGTCGACACCATAAAGATTTAGTAGGACATTCTTGTACGCAGACAGATCTTCGAGAGAATTGTTTTTCGTTTGGAAAATCTGCTCGCTATACAACAGAACAAGGTTTTGCTAGAATGATTACTAAAGAGGAAGCTTTGGATATAATGGAAAAATCTGAAGCAGATGGGTTAGTGCATAAAGCTTATCATCCTAATATGGACTTTAAACGTGAGGAAGATAGTATATGTAATTGTTGTGCAGATTGTTGCGGGCAGTGGAGTAGCATAACAGTAAATCTATCAAATTATGTGTCACAAGTTAACCAGGATATATGTGCTGGATGTGGGACATGTGTTGAAAAATGCCCTACAGGCTCATTAGAATTAAACGATGAAGGAAAATCTCAAAAGGTTGGGGATAGATGCATTGGTTGTGGAATCTGTGCTGCTTTCTGCCCTGAAAATGCTATTTCTTTAGTTGAAAAGGAAAGAACTGTCAGATTAGCAGCACCAAAACCTGCCTAATTTAAATCTATTTTTATTTTTTTATTTCAATGTTAATGCTATAGGTTTCTTAGATAAAGTTTAATTTACTTTTTCTATTATACAATAAGTAAATATGTCATTTTTGGAAATCAAAGGAATTGATCCAAATCTTAAATGTATAAGTCTGGACAATTTTATAAACACTTGGGTATATTGTAGTGACAACTTATGTTTCTTGGTCGATCCGGGTCCTACAGTATTTATCAATTCACTAAAAAAGAGCTTAGATTATTTAAAAATTAAAAAAAATGATCTTGATTATATATTTCTAACCCATCCTCATATTGACCATGCTGGCGGGACGGGAATATTACTCAAATCTTTCCCTCAAGCTAAAGTAATAAGTCACCCAAGAGGGATAAAGCATCTAATAAATCCTAAAAAACTTTGGGAGGGGAGTCTTAGGGTGTTGGGTAAGGCAGCTGAATTTTATGGAAAAATCGAACCAGTTCCTGAGGATCGTATATTCTTTCAGGAAAAGATTGAAAATGGACTAATAAGGGTAATAGAAACTTTAGGACATTCACCCCATCATCAATCCTATCTTTTTAAAAATATCTTATTTGTTGGAGAAGCCTGTGGTCATAACTATCCATCGGAGGAAATTATATATATCCGTCCAGCGACACCACCTATCTTTGATTATGATATATACGTTTCTTCAATTCAAAAATTACTCAGTTTAAATTTAATTGATTATAAAATATGCTTCCCACACTGGGGGATGAGAGATAACGCTGCATTGATGGTAGAAATCGCTTATAATCAAATTAAAACTTGGTTGAGGGTGATTGAATCTCTTTACGACAAAAGAAAACAATCAGATTTTATGGAGTTCCTATTTGTGGAACTATTAAAGGCAGATACAATATTTTCCAACCTAAAGTTATTAGATCAAGAAAAACAATCACGAGAACCATTTACCATGAGACAGAGTGTTGCTGGAATTTTGGGGTATATTAAGAAAACGAGAGAAGAAAAAGAAATTAAATGACGACTATAAAATATTCTCAAAATGATTTATTAATCTTATAACCATATTATTTCCTGTTTTTCTAATTCTAACCGCCAAGATTGTTCTTCTCTAAATATTTTTTTAAGGCATCAATACCACCTAACATCCATTTATAACGTCCATCAATTCCCTCTTTCATACCCATTTCAGTAAAGATATAGAAAATGTCTTTTTCAATTGCATCGAAAGTCATATCTGCTACGAGATCCGGGGACATTGAACCACGGTATCTATCTCTTACTTCTTCTAATCTTTTATTCAGATCATCCCAATTCCTTGTACCTTTACTAGGATTCTTTAGGTTTTGAGGACGATTTCTGTTGCTATCAACAATTCCTGTATCTACAATTCCTGGAATCAACAAAGAAACGCTTACATTTGATTCTATTTTTTTTAGTACTATTCTCATGTTTTCTGATAATGCGGTTACGCCATATTTTGTAATATCATAAGCTCCATTTCCCGGAAAAAAGGCACTTCCTGAGGATGTGTTTACAATATGAGATTCTTCACTTTGCTCAAACATTATTGGTAGAAAAGTGTTAACTCCATAGATGACACCCCAAAGGTTTACGCCTATTACCCATTCAAAATCTTTAATGGTATTTTTAAGAATATTTGTTCCAGGTATTACTCCTGCATTGTTAAAAAGTAAATTAATCTTTCCAAATTCTTTTAAAGTTTGATCAGCAAGATTCTTTACTTCTTCCAGTGAAGATACGTCCGCAATAACTGGAATTACATCGCCACCAGCATCTTTTAAATCATCTGTTACTTTTAAGAGCAACTCTTCCTCAATATCAGATAGAACTGTTTTAATACCTTTCTTTACGCAATATTTTGCGAGACCTAATCCTATCCCACTTGCAGCCCCTGTAATTACTGCGACTTTATTTTTGAAATCTTTCATATTTGTTAAAAAACTAAAGTAAATATTAATTTAGATAGACAATCATATAAAATTATTCACGTATTTAAAAATTAAGAAGATAGGAATGATTTAAAATGGATTACAAATATATAATTGTTGAAAAGAAAGAACATCTTACCATTGTTCGCATCAATAGACCAGAAGTAAGAAATGCAATCAATCCCCATGTAAGCATTGAGATAGAAGATGCATTTAATGAGTTTGAAAATGATTCAAATGCGTGGATTGCTATCGTGACGGGCGTTGGTGATAAATCCTTTTCAGCAGGATTTGATTTAAAATGGGGGGCTACTGCTAGTATTGAAGAACAAAGAGAAGCGTTCGGTAAACTTAAATTCAAGGCAGTTACCGGAGGAGTTACTTTTAATCCCAATATTACAAAACCCGTTATCGCTGCGGTGAATGGTTTTGCCTTTGGTGGAGGTTTCGAACTTGCATTGGGTTGTGACCTCATCATTGCAGCTGAACATGCAGTTTTTTCATTGCCTGAACCATTAGTAGGACGTGTTCCTACTGAAGGAGGTGTTCATAGATTGGTGAGATATCTTCCCTATCACATAGCAATGGAAGTCCTCTTCACATACAAACGGATTTCAGCTCAAGAAGGAGTAGAACTTGGGTTTGTAAATAAAGTAGTCCCGTTAGACCAATTAATGGATGAAGCAGAGAAAATGGCAAATACTATAATGGAAGGGTCACCACTGGCTATTCGAGCAATTAAACAAATGGCTAATGATGGGTTAGAAATGACGTTGAGAAAAGCATTTGCTACAACGTTCCCTCTATATAGAACGTTTACCCAGTCTCAAGATTTCATTGAAGGTCCTAGAGCTTTCTCAGAAAAAAGAAAACCTAAATGGAAAGGTACCTAAATTAGTTAGAAGCAATAAAAAAGAAGTGAATAAAAGTGGATTATAAACATATAATTGTTGAAAAAAAGGAACACCTTCTAATTGTACGTCTTAATCGACCAGAAGTGTTAAACGCACTTCACCCTTATATTCAATTAGAACTTGGGCACGTGTTTAATGAATTTGAGGATGATCCAAATTTATGGGTTGCCATCTTAACAGGGATGGGGGAAAGAGCATTTTCGGCGGGATTTGATTTAAAATGGGGTGCTACTGCTAGTGCTGAAGAACAGAGAGATGCCTATGAGAAGGTTAGGGCTCAAGGAGGTTACCTCATAAGAAACTTTAAACTTACAAAACCTTTGATTGCTGCAATTAATGGTCTTGCATTTGGTGGGGGGTTTGAACTTGCTTTAAGCTGCGATCTTATGATAGCTGCGGAAAATGCTACTTTTTGCTTGCCTGAACCTATGGTTGGAAGAATTCCTTCAGGTGGTGGAATTCATCGATTAGTAAGATACCTCCCATATCATGCTGCAATGGACATTCTTCTTACTCGTAAACGTATGACTGCTCAAGAAGGGGTAGAGCTTGGTTTTGTAAAAAAAGTCGTCCCATTTGATCAATTAATAGAAGAAGCAGAAAAAATTGCTAATCTCATAATGGAAGGCTCACCTTTAGCTGTTCGAACAATAAAGCAAATGGCGATTGACGGTCTTCAAATGACACTTAAAGAAGCACTGTTCGCAAATTTTCCGTTATTTACCAAATTTATGCAATCTCATGATTTTAGAGAAGGTCCGAAAGCTTTTGCTGAAAAAAGAGAACCTATTTGGAAAGGAGAATAACTTACAAATTAATTTTAGTTGTAAAAATTTTTTTTATTTTTTAAAAATGATATTTATTCCGATATAACAATTTAAAGACAAACATACATTAGTCTTAATACAAAAGAAGAATAATTTTTATAGGTGATGAGAATGAAATACCGAAAAATGGGAAGTAAAATCAAATGGGAAGTATCTGCTCTTGGTTTTGGGACAATGAGGTTACCAACCTTAGAAGTCGAAGAAAACGGTGAGAAAAAAACCATTATTGACGAGAAACAATCAATTGATATGATCCGTTACGCTATTGACCATGGATGCAACTATGTAGATACCGCTTGGACGTATATGGATAGTAAAAGCGAAGAATTAGTAGGTAGGGCTTTACAAGATGGTTATAGAGAAAAAGTCCACCTTGTAACGAAATTACCGATCGGTCAAGGTTTTGTTAAGAATGAAGAAGATTTTAACCGAATATTAGAAACCCAACTTAAAAGATTGCAAACCAAATACCTCGATATTTACCATTTACATGGATTAAGTAGAATGAGTTTTGAAAAAGTAAAAGAATTGAAGATTTTGGAAAAAATGGAACAAGCTAAAGCAGACGGAAAAATCAAAAATATTGGGTTTTCTTTCCACGATTCTTTTAATACATTCAAAAAGATAATAGACTTTTATGATTGGGATGCATGTCAAGTCCAATATAATTATATGGATGTGAATTTCCAAGCTGGTACTGAAGGAGTGAAATACGCAGCTGGAAAAGGAATCGCAGTTATTGTTATGGAACCCCTTCGAGGAGGAAAACTCTTTATTGATGAAAAGAATTTAAATGAGAATAGTCCAGAGATAAAGAGAATTTTAGATGTGTCAAAAGTAAAAAGAAGCCTACCAGAATGGGCTCTCCAGTGGGTGTGGAATCAAGAGGAAGTCTCTGTTGTTCTCTCTGGGATGAGTGCTATGAATCAAGTAGTGGAGAACATAGAATCTGCAAATAATTCAGGGATCAACATTCTGACTAAAGATGAATCACAAACTATTGAAGATTTAAAAGGAGCATTTGCCAAACAAATATTCGTGGTTCCTTGTACCACTTGTCGTTATTGTATGCCATGTCCTGAAGGAGTCAACATTCCGGTTCTATTCAACATACTTAATCAATTTAATCAATATGGAGAAAATACAAGAGCAGGCTTTACTGGTTATTACAAATCACTCCCTAAAACTCAAGAAGAATTAGAAAAAAGTGGTAGGAAAGACATTGGATCTGCAAACTTATGTATCGAATGCGGGGAATGTATGGAGAAATGTCCTCAGCAAATTGAGATACCTGATGAATTAAAAAAAATTAGATCAATTTTCGAAGATGGTAAAAAAGTCGCTGACTTCTATTAAATGATTTAAGCGTCTTTTTTATACTAATTTATTATCTTTTTATTTACAGAAAGTGCTAATTTTACCAATATAAAAGAAGGGAGTAAAAAAAATTATAGTAATTATTTTCTTGGAGCCAGAAAAGTACACATCCCATCACAGGGGATTTCTTGAGTTTGACTGACTTCAACATCATCCATTTTAAGGATATTAAAAATTGTCTGCCAGGCAGTTTTACACCCACCTTTGCATGGTAGAGATTTCAATTCCTCTTCGGACAAGGCTTCCTTTAACTTGTTATGAACTGTACATGTTCCTTCGACAATAGAAAAACTTAACTCTTTGTGATATGCGGTCTGGATTAATACAACACTCATTAAATGAATTGAAAGACACGCTAGTTCTATAAATCTTTGAGCTTCATGTGGAAATCTTACTTCTCCAGTTTTTTCACTAACCAGTTGAACCATTTCATAAAGATGATCAACAAATCCTGGCTCAGTTCCTAATTTGTAAGTTTTTTCCATCAGACTTTTTCCCCACTCCTCAAAAACCGAAACATCTTTCGATTCAATGTATTTCTGAGCAATTTTTGCACCCCCAAATTCATCTTCAATCGCTTTAAAGAGCTCTTCCTTGAGATTATAATCAAATCTTGGTTGCATCATATTTTTTTCAACCCCTTGTACATACTATCTAGCTTTTCAATTTGTTCTTGATTTTCCATCGCAACCTTTAATGATTCGAATGGATGCTTATAGGGATTTTCTCCCTCTTTTATTTCAGGAAGTGTAATTTCAATCGTAATCGCATCTACTGGGCAATATTTTGTGCATTCCATACAGCCGATACACTTTGGGGCAGCAGATCCTGCTACTAAATAGTGTTTAGGTTTGTTAGGATCTGGTTTCATATATGCACCTGAAACATTTGGGTATGAGTGGACATGAAAAACTCCTTGAGGGCATTTAATATAACATTTATAATCACAAACCATAGGTAATTGGCATTTTTCTCTATCTACATTAACTCTTATTGCAGGTATATCCTGATTTTTTATTTGTATTGCCATATGATCACCTTTTACCAATCATATCTAAGAATTGGGAAATCTCGCCTATCACATAGATCGATTGCTCCAAACTCGCAAACACCTTCGCAAAGTCCGCATCCAAAACACATTTGAGCATCAATTTGCACCCTCTTTTGTCGAATGTCGGCAGCTATAGCCCCGAATTGACATCTCTGAACACATTTAAAGCATCCTGTACATTTTTCCATATTATGGATTGCTACTCTTTCACCTTTAATTAACTGTTTTTCACCATAACGTAATCTCATTTCAATCGATGCACAATCAGGTCTCGAGCAATTACATAAACCTCCGATATAAGGACCTCCATTTCTTTCTCCAAAATTCATCAAATTTTGAACAAGTCCTTTCTTATTCCATTTAATTACCCATTCTCGCGCTTCATCGTGATCAACCCATTCTGCTCCTGCAACATACCTAGCAGGGGTTCTTTCCCATCTAAACATACCAATTCCGAGACCTAAACAAGTCATTTTAGAGCGATCTCTTTCCACATAACCAAATTTGAATTTTCTACATTCGCAATGAATAAAGCAAATCGGTGAACTAATGTCGATTAAATCTAATGAGTCTTGAAGAGTAAGTGTTTGAGCACCTTGAACTTTAGTATGCAATCGATTTGCAGCTCGCATAAGATCAGGAAATCTATCATCCTTAAGATTATAAGCATTTATTGCTTGAGCAATAAGTGGTCCGGCAGCAGCTTCAATAGCAGCAGTTCCGCCTTTTATACGTGTTGTGTTTTTTTTAGTTTGCTCTACTCGATTTCTGTGATACATGAATCTGGCATATCGTTTAGCATCTTTGAACCACAATTTCCCAGTTCCGTGAGTAAAACACGTATTACACATTTCTATTTTCCCCTTATTTTTTTCAAAATTTGTTAGTTTTTATTAGATCATATTTAATCTTGATAAAATATAATTCTTGTGATTAACCTTTATATCAATTTGTTTTAAATTTTGATTGTCTTATTTGTTAGATTTTGATAATCAAAGTTTTAAATATTTTGGGAGATAAAATCAGTTAAACATAAAAAAAATAAATGGTGAAAATTAAAAATGGGCTCAAAAGAATTTGAAACAGTTCTATATGAAACAAATGAAGAAATTAAAGTTGGATACATTACTTTAAACAGACCTGAAAAACATAATGCACTAAGTTATCAATTACTTGATGATATAGACGCGGTTTTTGACCATGCAGAAGAAGATAATAGTGTAAATGTTATAGTATTAAAAGGCGCGGGTAAGAGTTTTTGCTCAGGATTTGATCTCAAGGGATCCTATTATTTAACAGCACCTGAAGGGGGCTGGAAATACAAGAATTCTTATGACATACTACGTAAAAAAATATATGCAAAATATACTCGCATATTTAATTTTCCAAAGGTAACGATTGCTCAGATTCATGGCAATTGTACTGATGCAGGATGCTACCTTCAACTTTGCTGTGATATCTCAGTAGCAGCGGATGATGCAATATTAGGACATCCCGCTCAATTATGGGGTGGTTCACAAAGTTTACCACTTTGGCAAATGTATTTAGGTGAAAAAAAAGCACGCTATCTTTTGATAAGTGGGAGAAGAATTTCGGGAAAAGCAGCGGCAGACATGGGACTAGTGAGTATAAGTGTTCCTCGAGATAAACTTGATGAAGAGGTGAATAAATTAGGCGCTGAAATTGCCAGAATACCCGCCTATGGTGCTTTACATAATAAACTTGCCATGAATACTGCTCTTAAAATTCGAGGTATCGATGCCTTATTCGAGTATTTTGGTCAGATGAATAGGTTCACTAGATTTATTCCTGATAGACCACCTCGAGAATAATAACAACCAAATACTAATACTAATATTTTTTCTATCTATTTTTTATTGTAAAGACGTTTAATTTAAATTATATTCATTAAAAAAAAACGGTTTTAGTAAAAATGGATTATAAAGAAATAATTTTTGAAAGTTCGAACCAGATTGCCACAATAACGTTCAACAGACCAGATAAGCTTAATGCGATGACACCTCGAATGATGGCTGAATTCTGGGACGCAATTAGGAGAGTAGAAGATGATCCAGACCTAAGAGTTACAATATTAACTGGTGCGGGAAGAGGGTTTTGTGCTGGTCAGGATTTATCCAGTGGTGGGGGTACTTTTGATGAGTTAGATACACCTCAAGAAGCAGCCGAAAGAGTAAAAAAGGAAGGAGCAACTATTAAATGGTATTTTTCATTGAAAAAACCTGTCATTGTAGCGATAAATGGTCCTGTTGTTGGGGTAGGAGTAACGACTATCTTACCTTTCGATATCAGGATTGCTTCTGAGAGTGCCCGTATCGGAATTGTGTTTAATCGACGCGGTGTTATCCCCGAATTTGCTTCCCCTTGGTTATTACCTCGGATTATTGGAGTTAGTAGAGCCGCTGAATTAATGTATACTGGCAGAATAATCAATGCAAAAGAAGCGTTAGAATTTGGGCTGGTCAGTCGGGTAGTACCTGATGAAAAATTGATGGATACAGCAAGAGAAATAGCTGAAGAAATATTATTAAGTGCTCCGGTGAGTGTTACGCTCACAAAAAGAATGATTTATCAATTCCTTACTGAAACAGATATAGATAAGATAGAGAGCATTAACCATCAATATCTTGGGTGGGTTTCAACAAAAGCAGATACCCGTGAAGGAGTAATGTCATTTCTTGAAAAGAGGAAACCTGAATGGAAATTACATGTTCCTGGAGATTTACCCGATTTTTACCCTCTGGAGTGATGTTCTCATGTGTGCAAAATTCAAAGGGATTCCAGCCTTGATTTATTCGGCTTTATGGAGACGGCAGATATTCGGAAAATTAAAGAAGGATTTTCCAGAAAAAACTACACTGGTAGTATATATAACTGATCAACCCCCCGCAGTTTTAATTAATATTGATAAAGATAATTTTGAAATGGAAAAATTAGAGGAAATAAATGATATTAACGAATTAGATAATTTAAAATGTGACGGCTATTTTGCAACTCCACAAAATTATCTTTATGGGGGTCTTCCTACTTTGATGAAAGGAGTAGAAGAAGGAATAGTTAAAATGAAAAATGAATCTATTTTTTTTGGGATATTAGGAGGAATTATAAATTAATGAGTGATGTTAAAAATGGTTAAAGTTCAGAAAATGTCTGCTCTTGAAAGAGTTTTAACAGTATTGGAGGGAAAAATTCCTGATCGAGTTCCAAGTTTTATATTAGGAGGGGATTATGAATTTGTTTATAGGTTTATGAATTCTCCCTACAAACTAACTAAGGAAGATATGAAGAAATTAGATAAAGATCGAGTTTCCTTTAATATTCCCTTTATTCATTCGATTATAGCTAAATTCAATCCACCAGATATCTTTCCTGGAGGACTTGATGCCAAGATCGATATGTGTTGGAGCACAACGGGAGGTAGTTTGATAAAGTTAAGTTTTACAGATCAAATTTTATCTGGTAATGGAGGAAAATTTGATGCGTTGATAAAAGATAATGGGATACCCCATTTATGGTATACAGGACCGGGACTCCAAACAAAAGAACATATAGAAGAATATTGGGAAAGGGGAAAGGATTTAACACCTAATCCAGCGGCATTTCGAAATTTATCAAGAATTAGAAAAACTATGTCAGATAAATACGATATTGTAGTTTCCCAAGGAATTACAGGTCCCTTCGAAAATTGTGTATTTGGGATAGGACATGCAAATTTTACTCGGTTTGCGCGAAAGGATCCAAAATTTCTACAGCAACACATAGATTTTCAATGGGAAACATTTGAAGAACCCTCATTAAAGTTATTAATGAATCAAAAACCAGATGTTGTAATGTGTGGAGATGATTATGGATATAATAGGGGTTTACAAATACATGTTGACCAATGGAGAAAATACATTAAACCTAAGTTAGCAGAATATGTTAAATATACTCATGACGGGGGCGCTAAATTTGTTTTACATAGTTGCGGTAATTTAGGACAGATTTTCCCTGATTTTGTAGAAATTGGGATTGATGGCGTCGAATCTTTAAAACCAAAAAGTAATGATTTAAAAATGTATAGAGAGAAATATCCAGAAATTGCTTTAATTGGAACTATTGATGATTCTGAGATGCTTATTTATGAATCTCCTGCATATATAAGAAACTCTGTAAAAGAAAGCATAAAAGAACTAGGAAAAAAAGGAGGATATATACCGGGGCCAACAAACTTCCTGTTAGATCACCCCGCGGAAAAAATTGTTTCTCTTTACAAAGCAATTCAAGAATTTGGGGCTATATATTAATTTCTTTTTTCCCAAAATTATTGAATAAAATTATTTAACGATACCAGATGAATATAATAATAAAAAAAATCATCTTCAAAAACAAAAAAAGTGATATTTATCTATGGTTATTGAAACAAGTATTACGAAGATGCTCGGGATTAAGCATCCAATTATAGCCGCCCCAATGGGACCTTTTTATACTACGGATTTGACAATAGCTGTATCAGAAGCAGGTGGTCTTGGAGTATTAAGTCACACCGGATTAATTAGCGACATGCAAGCAAGAAGATTTCCGGTAGAGATAATGAAGGAAAATATGCTTAAGGTAGTTGAGCATACCGATAAACCATTTGGTTTTAACATCAGAACTTCTCGAACTGAACGTCCAGAAGTACTCTGTGATGAAATCCCAAAATTTATCATGGAAAACCCAAAAATAAAAGAACAGTGTGTTTATGTAGTGACCAGTGCTGGTTCTTCAAGAATGTTACCTGAAACAAAATCCTTCCAAAAATTGAAAGAAAGTGGCTCTAATATCAAACATTTTCATGTAGCCCCCGCCTTATGGCTTGCAGATAAATGCGTGAAAACGGGTGTTGATGGTTTAGCGATTACTGGAGGTGAAGGTGGAGGTCATCAATCTTATGAGAGAGTTAGCACTTTAGTTTTACTACAACAAGCTATACAAAAGTATCCTGATTATCCTATAGTAGGATGTGGAGGATTTGCTACGGGTCAAGGTTTAGCGGCTGCTATAGCTATGGGTGCAGGGGCAGTTGTGATGGGATCGCGATTCATAGCATCCCTTGAAAGTGAATTTCATGAGACCTATAAAAATATTGTTCCTCCTGCCAAAGCTCAAGATACAGTATTAACTACTGGAGCGTTAGGTTTAATTCGTTTATGGAAGAATGAATATTCTCTACATCATGAACTTGTTGCAAATAAAGAAGAAAAGATGGCTCAAGAGGCAGCACTGACCCTGGAAGCAGCACTTGACGTAGGAATAAAATATGAGTTAGCTTATAAAGGTAATATCAACGATGGTGCCGTTCCTCTAGGACAAAGTATTGGAACTATCGACAAAATCGAAAGTGTAACAGATATAATCAATAAAATAATGAAAGATGCTGAAAAAAATTTAAACAGCGCTTATCAATACATCAAATAGTAATTTCTTTTCTCTTTTATAATCTTTACTTGATCCTTCTTCCTAAATTGGATCCTTCTTGAATTCTTTAAAGTTAATAACCGAAGGATTCTAGAATAACTTTAATAAAACTAAATATTTTCAAAAAACAAAATAATTTCTGAAAAAAATATAAAATTATCAAAAATCAAATGGTAGATAATATGGTAAGTCAAGAAGAAGATGAAGGAGTAAAAATAGTAAGAACTACATCTGCATTTGACTGTGGAGGTCGGTGTCTCTTAAGATTCCATGTTAAGGATGGAAAGATAATAAGAGTAGAAGGTGATGATCACCCTGATCCAGATAAACAACTTCGTGCATGCCTAAGATGTAGGTCAATTAGACAGTATATCTATCACCCAGAGAGATTGAGATATCCACTAAAGAGAGCGGGTCCTAAGGGTTCCGGTAAATTTGAACGAATCTCTTGGGATGAAGCCTATACTATAATCGCAGAGAAGCTAAAAGAAACAATCGAGAAATATGGAAATCAAAGTATTCTTTATATTACTGG
>JAGXNR010000170.1 GCA_019894875.1 Promethearchaeota archaeon
GTACTTTCATTTCATCAAATTCTTCTTCCTTTTTAAATCCCTGAAGCATTTTATAAAACCAGCTTCCGTGTACCTTTTCTTGATCTGCAGTTTGTAAAAAAATCTCAGAAATCGATACATATCCTTCTTTTTTAGCGATTTTTGAGAAGAAAGTATATCTATTGCGTGCTTGACTTTCCCCTACAAATGCAGTGAATAATTTTTTAGCAGTTTCTTTCATAATTTTTACCTTTTTATTAAAATGGAATTTTCGATATTTTTGAATGTACTTGGATTTATAAGTATTTCCCCTTTTTTTTAACTTTTATACTTATAATTTAAAGAAATAATCGAACTGATAAAGAGAAACTAATTTGGTAATTATGAGTAATAATTAGATACCTTCAAATAAAATAATATAATGGTAACCATATTTTATAATAAAAAAAATAAGTTGGTTATTATGTCAAAAATGGATATAAATTCAGTAGGAAACACAAGAGAAGGGACATTTACGTATGATTGGAAAGCGAGTGCCTTGTATAATTTAGGAATTGGGGCACAAGCAGAAGATTTATCCTTTGTTTATGAAAGGGTACAAGGTGGTATGAAAGTATTTCCGAGTTTTGCAACGATTGTCGCTGGTAGCGGAATGATTTTCCCTACTGGAACTGATTATATACGATTATTACATGGTGAGCAATTAATCCGTCTTTATGCACCTCTAAAGCCAAATGGAACTATCAATACAAAAGGAGTTATAGAACATATATATGATAAAGGGAAAGCTGCAGTCATACATGTAAAAATATCCGGACATTCACCAGAAGGTGAGCATATCTTTGATACAAGGTATGGCTATTTTGTTGCTGGTGCAGGAAGTTTTGGTGGGGACCCAGGACCAAAAGCGGAGCCCATAAATCCTCCCGAGGGTGTAGAACCAGTTTTTAGCATTTCTTACAAGACTAGTACAAATCAAGCAGCATTTTATAGACTTAATGGGGATCTCAACCCGTTACATATCGATCCGAATATTGCGAAAATGGCAGGTCAACCAAAACCAATCCTTCATGGATTATGTACATACGGGATTGCGACACGTGCTATTGTATATGGGCTATGTGATGGGGATGTTTCTCGCTTTAAAGAATTCAGTGCAAGATTTAAAGGTGTCGTATTCCCTGGAGAAACTCTTATAACCGAAGGTTGGAAAGATAACGGACGTTATATAATTCAAACTCGAAAGGATAACACCGTAGTCTTAGGGAACGCTTATGCCATTGTAGAGTAACTAATATTTTTTGAAATCTTTTTTTTTTTTTATTGATTAGAACATTATTTTTTTCAAACATAAGAATATCATTGGATTTTCTATAAACTGATGAATCTAAAATTAGCATACTAAATTGTAGCTGGGATGAATGCATCTATTATAAATTAAATAAAAATCGAAATGAGAGGAAAAAATTAAAATAAGAAGTTAAAAAGAAATAATATAACACAAATATTAAGGTGGAGGTTCAAATTAAAAATAAAATTTCGAGAGGAATTACGTTTATATTTATATTAGTTTTCTTTGGGTTGAGTATTTATTTGCCTATGACGGGAGTTATTAGTTGAAACACAATTTCTGTTCAAAACACGGACGTTTCTGTGATTATAAGTTTTTTAATGGCTTTAGTATTTATTATAATATTTCTACTGCTACGCGATAAACCTAAAATTCCATCTTAAATCCGAGAAAAATGAAACCAATAAATTAAATTATGGTTATTGGTCGATTATCCTTGCAATGGATTCGGTGTATGAACAAAAAATTTTGAGTTGTTTATTAATTTTTTCCCATTTTTACAGGATATCCTTTGCGGTGTTGCCACATCATCATGCCACCCGTTAAGTTCCGAATGTCTTTAAAACCTACTCTTTCTAAAATTTGGGCTGCCATCATCGATCGTGAACCCGAGTGGCATATAGTAATTATTTCTTTATCTTTGAATTCATCTATAACATCTGTATTGTTTAATAATTCCCCCAACGGGAGCATTTTAGTATTTTTTATATGACCTCCATAATATTCTTGAGGCGTGCGAACATCAATTAGAAGTGACGGTTCATCTTCAGTGTCAAGACGTTTATATAATTCTTCTACGTTTATGTCCGAAATTTGAGGTGCATCAGGACCTCTTAGTTCAGCTCTTGTTTTCTTTTTAGCTGGAGTAATCAATTTAATCTGAGGTAGAGTCTTCTCTAGAGTTGCAACTAATTTACCCTCTTCTTTTCCAATAAATAAAAGATTCACTGCTTCATTTAACTCTGAATACGCTTCAACACTAGATTTAAATCCAGGATCAGTTGCATAGACTTTCAATTTTTTATTTTCTGGTAAATCATCTAATGATTTTATCATTGCATTTAAAGGTCCTGGACAAGCGAGACCACTACAGTCAACTACAACGAATTCATCACTTATAGTTGATTTTTCTTTTATATATTCTTCCATTATTGATTCCGAATTACCACAAGCTGCCACAATATCTTCAGTTTTAGCAGTAGCAGCTTCGTAGAGTTTATACCCTCCCGTAAGTTCATAAATTTCATTAAATCCACTCTGCGTAAGTATGCGAGTTGATAGATAGCTCCGATAACCAACTTCACAATAGGCAATTATTGGTTTATCTTTTGATAGTTCATTTAATCGATTCCTCAATTCATGTAATGGTATATTTACAGAACCTTCAATTTTTCTTGCTTCATGCTCTCTAGTAGTCCTAACATCTAAAAGAATCCCGCTGTCTTGAGAGAATTCATCGATATCATGCCATTGTTTAAGGACAATATCACCCCGTAAATAATTAGAAGCCACAAATCCCGCCATATTCACAGGATCTTTTGCAGAACTATAGGGTGGAGCATATGTTAATTCTAATTCTTCTAAATCAAAAACAGTTCCTTTAAATTTTATTACTGTCGAAATAACATCTATTCTTTTTTCCGTGCCATAACCACCTACAGCTTGAGCACCTAACACTCTGCCGCTGGGCACTTCAAATAGTAATTTTAACGTTATAGGGGTTGCTCCTGGATAATACCCCGCATGATTATTTGGGTGAATATATATTTTTTCATATTTAATAGACGTTCTTTTTAACTGCTTTTCTGTAAGACCGACAGCTGCTACTGTGGTATCAAATACTTTAACTACAGACGCACCTAAAATCCCTTTATATTTAACTTCCCTTCCCGCGATATTATCCGCAGCAATCCTTCCTTGTTTATTTGCTGGACCTGCTAAAGCAATAGCGATTGGTTCCTTTGTTTGATAATGGAATACTTGAATAGTATCTCCTACAGCATAAATATTTGGATCGGAAGTCATCATAAATTCATTTACGATTAAATGCCCACGCGGGGTTGAATCTAATCCCGAATCCTTAGCCAATTTACTCATTGGTTTAATACCAACCGCCATAACAACCATGTCAGTTTCTATTTGCCGACCATTCTTCGTTTTTACAATTGGTTTGTTATCTTCTGATCTAGAAAATGATTCTACAGGATCTTCGAGAATTAGACAAACACCATTTAAAATCAGTTCTTGATGAATAAAGTATGCCATTTCTTTATCAATCGGGGGCATAACTTGATCGAGCATCTCAATGATTTTTACTCCTACCCCTTTTTCCACCAAGTTCTCTGCCATCTCTAAACCAATGAAACCTCCGCCTATAACAACAGCTTTTTTAATTTGATTTTTCTCTGCAAATTCCCGCAGTTTAACCGCATCAGGAATCGTCCAAATAGTATGATAAGGGATATTTTCAATTCCTTTGAAAGGCGGGATAATTGGTGTAGACCCTGTAGCTATAATAAGATAATCATAATCAAGGAAATATTCTTTTCTTTCGAGTAAATCCTGAACTAGCACTTGTTTCTTTGTCCTATCAATGGAAATTGCCTCATTATTAACTCTAACATCGATATTAAACCAACTCTTAAATTGACGGGGCGAAACCAGCTCTAAGGATTTTTGTTCTTTAATAATATTCCCAACATAATATGGGAGCCCACAGTTGGCAAAAGATACATACGGACCTTTATCAACTACTTTTATTTCATAATCCTCTTTAAGTCTTCTTAATCGTGCTGCGGCAGAGGCACCTCCCGCAACTCCTCCAATAATTACAACTTTTTTCATTTTCATTTCCATTTTTTAAATTAAACTCTTGGATTTTTCCATATTATTGATTTTCATATTATAAAATGAAATCTTTATTTTAAGATTTTTAAGTCAAAAATAGAAGAAAAAATAAGACTTTTATCCATGACTACAAATCGACTTTTTTATTCTTCAAGGATTATTTCCCTATCTTCATCGAAATCATGCGAGACTAACGAATATATTTAAAGCTAATTATTATGACCTATGTACTTTTTTTGATCAATTTTATTTTTCTCGGGAACTCGTGATGTTTATTACAAGTTCCTTTCACAGGACACACTTCCTCAGCTTTTTTGAGAATTTGATCAATTTTTTTTAAATTTTCATCTGTATCAATATACCACACATATTTAATATTATAAAAGCCCGGGAATGGTTCTTTTTTAGGATTATACGCACTTCTTTTATCGTATAGTGCTTCTACTTTTACATTAATAGAATTCACATTAAGATTCGACAATGACAGGTACAGTAAAGCAGTTATTTCTAAACAATTTGCAAGGCTTGCTAGAAGCATCTGCATCGGTCCTGGTATCTTACCCGATCCTCCTAAATCTTTTGGTCCATCATTTTCTAATACATAATTCCCAACCGATGCTTTGACATGCATATTATCAATCTGTTCTGAAACCGCGGTTACTTTAGATATAAATAGTCTGTCTCCTTCTTCGGTATCTAGATTTTTGATCATTTTTTCAAAACGATCCTTATACGCTTTTAAGGTTTCATCTGAAACTAACTTTTTTCTCATAGTAAAAGCAAAATGTTGATAAACTTTATTTTTTTCGATAATATAAAAAGTAGAAAAAAAAGTTTAAAAAAAGAAATTTATCCTCTATAATCGGAATAAATTACAACATCTAGAAATAACTCGTAATTTTCATCTTCATCGAAATCATGAATTACTACTTTTTCTACCTCGTCAAGATCTCCTTTTACTTCAATAATCTCAGATTGGTGAAGCAATTTGACGTCAGACTGTTTTAATTTTTTAGCAATCAATTCCCTTCCAGGTACTTCTTTTGATGTTGTCACAACTATTACCCTTCCTGTGAATTCAGTTAATTTTAAAGCAAGTTCTAGTGAATCATCGCCTGTATCTATTATTAGGACTCTTTTGTCTTTAAATTCCTCTAGATTTTTAGGAATTTCTTTGTAAGTTCCTTTTCCTAAAAATTCATCAAAACCTAAAACCACCTGAATTTCCAGTTGGCATGCTGTCGAGACTTCTACTTCA
>JAGXNR010000171.1 GCA_019894875.1 Promethearchaeota archaeon
TTGTTAAAACCTTAACATCGCGTTAATTTACTTGAATAAGCTGGAAATTCTCTTAAAACGGAACTTATAAAGAGACAATATACAATAATTTGTTCGATTTTTTATATATAATTACCAACAAAATTTAATATTCTTATTTATTTAACTTTCTTAATAGCTCGTAAAAGAATAACAGTGATCAATAAGTTGATATCTTTAAAATTTAGATTTGAGCCTCCTTTTAACGAAATCACAAAGGATACAAATCAAATCCTTAAATTTGAGAAAGAATTAACTGTTCAAGAGTTATTGGAATTGCTTAAGGAGCGATTTGGTGAAAAATTCTATGAATTACTCTGGGATAAAAATAAAAAAGGTGAATTTAGTTCATTCCTTTCAATTATTATAAACGGTAGAAGTTTTAGGGACAAGCATTTTCTTGAAAAGGCTTTAAAAGATGGCGATGATATAGCATTTTTATACCTTTATTTTGGTGGATAACTTTTATTAAGAGTTTACAATAGAAGAATTAACCACATTCCAAAACCAGTTAATATCGGATTTAAGATATTATCTGAAATGTGATTAGCAAAGTAATCGACTAATAAGAAAAGTGTTACTGATAAAAATGACATAATAATTATCTTTACGAAGCTTATAGGCATCCAAAAATGATATAAATTCAATATAGTGAAGGTTATTAAAAATGTCGCCAAACCACCTGCTATAAATCCTTCGATCGTTTTATTAGAATTTTTTTTGAGCTTATATTTCCCATATTTTTTACCTACTAAACATGCCACAGCGTCAGCTAAAGTTGTTATTAGCGCTACTGAAGCTAAGATTGGGAATGGTGCAAAGATAAAAGGGATAAGAGACAAAACTAAAGGTGTGGAAGCTACAAAAGTATTAAGTTCCTCTGGTCTCATTGACAGAAACCATCGCCTAGCCCAATTTGGAAGCATATAAAATTTATTTAATCTTGCAAGATCAGCGACTTGGAACATAATAACAAATCCAAATCCTACAGTTATAATTAACCAATGAGAAAAGCTATAATTATCCAAATTATATTGATTCAAAATTCCCAAATTGTCGAGAATGGTTCCTAATGACCAAAAAAAAAAGATTACAAAAGTTGTAAATAAATGCAAAAACTTCCTCCCAAATTCGCTTTTAAAATCATCGACCCATTTATCATTCACTTTAAGGCAATACTTTTCATAATCCCTTGCATCCATGATTTCAGGATTCTTTTTAGATATAAATGCGTTGTAAAGTAGAGTTGCAGTCCAAATTCCCATCTCGATTAGAAAAATCGTAGAAGTCAGAAACCATAATATATTTAATGATTCTATAGCCATGAGTGGTGAATTAAATTGGATCATAAAAGGAAACAGGATTCCTGCGATTAAAAATAAAAAAGCTATAAGCATCTCGTTTATGAACAAATGGTTTTGGATCTTTTCTCTTTTGTTTTTTATAACATAAACTAGAGTTAACATGGAGTAACCGATGAAAATTAATGAAGTAGGTAAATAATTCATTTTTATTGGTATTATTCGAACAATTTTTAAAATTATTTTATCATTACAATTTAGAACCAATTTAAGATAATCGTATAGTAATCTAAATTCCCAAAAAACCTTATCAACAGGAAAATTATACTACACCCAATCGGAATTAAGAGATTGTCAGAAATATTTAACGGTTCGTTAGTAAAAATATCAAATACTAAAAAGGCGAGAGTAAAGATAAGTGCCCAGTAAAATCCAAGGAACAGTAAGCATATTATAAAACACACTACTAATCCAGCAATTGTGCCTTGCCATGATTTATCATTATTCCATTTAATTTTATTCTTTCCGTATCTTATTCCTAATTGACTAGTCGCTAAATCTGCTAAAGAACTTAATCCTAAAATAGTTAAAAACACCATAGGAGGTGTTAATAAAGCTGCAACCATTTGTCCAATAGCAAAATAAAGATAAGTACCATAACTTCTTTTTTCTTCATCACAAAGTAAGATCTTGCAGAGAAAATTAAATGGAAAACCAAAAATCTTAGCTTTTCTAGTAAATTCATTTGCTAAAATTACGAGGCTGAATCCGTAGAAGAAGAAAAATAAAAGATAATAGAACCAACCCAAGGAGAATAATACCGTAGTTATACTATTGGGTACAGTTATTATTGTTAAGAACATATCGAGCATATTATTCTCATCTGGAATCATTCCAATAATAGATCCCGAAAGATCCTGAACAAATATTATACCTAAATACCAAATGAAAAGTAATCCTACAAAAATTAATACATGAGGGATTTTTCTATAAGTATCTGCTCTTAATTTGCTTCTTTTTTTTGTTTTTTCTTCGAAGGAGTTCCAGAACCTTGAGAAGTCTTTCTTATTAAAAACAAGTTTGAAAATCGATAATAGGATTGTTGATATTAAAATGACTGCTCCAATTATGAGCAGTGGGAGCCCAAACGCAAGAGAAAAAATAGGAATAGTGTTTATATAAAGCGATACTTCTTGAAACATTAATAAAACTACAATTATAACTACTGTAAATGTTAAATACAAACCGCTAAATCCTAAAAGATTGTTAAGCCAGTCTTTTTTATATGAGAAATGCATATAACAGAATAACACAATGAAATAAGAAAATATCATCAATAGGAACCAATATAAAAACTCTGTCATGCGTATTTCAAATTTATTAAAATAATTCCTTATATTAATGAAAGTGGTTTCATTCTTTAAATAAACTATTTTCCAATTGCAATTATGAAGAAAATCATATTAGCATCAAGATCTATTGATAGATCAGAACTATTTAATAGATTAAATATATCTTTTGAAGCTCTCAGAACACAGATTAACGAGAGTGAATTTAAAAAGCGAATTTCTGCCCCAATTGAGTTAGTGAAAGAATTAGCTAAGGTAAAAGTGTTAAAAGCAAAAGAAATGTTAGTAAATGAAGAGAAGGGAACGGTAGTTATAGCTGCTGATACAATTGTTGAATTAAATGGTAAAATCATTGGTAAAGCCCAAAATGAAGCCGAAGCGTTTCAAATGCTAAAATGTTTAGTTAATCGTTCTCACAACCTTATCACTGGGATAGCAATAACAGAAATAGGTGATAGCAAAATTATAATTGATTACGATATTACTATTGTTACCCTTCTGGATTTATCCGACGAAGATATTCGGAACTATATTAGAATTGGAGAGTGGAAAGGTAGAGCGGGTGCTTATTCCAGTAGAGATAGAGCTAGTTTATTTATTAAAGAAATTCAAGGTTCTCCTTCAAATGTAATAGGTTTACCAATGCAGAAGATATTTGAAATATTAAAAAAAGAATTTAACTTGAATTTATTTGAATGTTAAAATGATTTGGATAATAAAAGTTACTGCAAAAACAGCCTAGAATTTTATTCTTCAGATACTTCTTTCCAAACTTTTAAATTTTGATAAAAATTTAACATTTTTTCGAGCTTACTCACCATATTATCATAGTAATCGTGATCAGCGTATTGTTTTTTCGCCAGAGTTCGAGCTAATGCTAAATTGTCTTTATATCTTATTATTTTATCCTCAATCACATAGTTTTTTGAAATTCTTTGTAATTAAAAATAAAGAAATATCCGGGTAACACCTCCGAAATTCTGAATTTAATAGAAAATAGAATTAATATTAAAACCATTTATGAAAAATATCATTAAAAATGACATAACTGATATTTCTGAAATAAAAATTTTAAATGCTTTTATAGGTTAGTTTCTTAATACAATTAACACATCTAAATTACATAATAAATTGATTAAATATGGCTAAACATTACAAAAACCAACAAATAATGAAATTCTTGACGATTATTGGGGCTCTCGTAGGATTAGTAACATTAATCCTTGGAATAGCGGGAATCCCGAATTATGGATTTGTTGATCCTCTTTTGGGATTAAACGCAATTCTTAATTTTATTGTCGCATTAGTCATTGTTGTTTTAACGTTTTTAGTTGCTTTGAAACCTAATAGGCCACTTCCCTTTCACTGGCTAGTTCTATTTATCTTGGGAATCTTGCTCGTTGTTTTTGGAGCGGGAATTTGGGCTGGCGTGTTAGTAATCATCGCCGCATTAATAGGTTTGATAGAGGATTTATAAAAATTCTTGGTATCAAGAACTATTTTTTTTCTTTTTATTATTTTCAAACTATAAACTTGCATTTTTTAGGAAATAGGAAACGATTTCTTCTGCTAAATTAGTATCACATACTTTTTGAAGCGCAGAAAATCCGGGAATTGAGTTTACTTCTAAAACTAACAGACCTTTTTCACTTTCTACAATATCAACTCCTGCAATTTCGGTTTTTGTTACTTTAGCTGCTTTAATTGCTAACCTTTTTAGATCTTCTGTGAGCTCTATTCTTTCCATTGTTGCTCCTGAATGTATATTCGTTTTCCAATTATTGCTTACGCGGTACATCCCTGCTATCGCTTTATCGCCTAAAACTAAAACTCTAATATCTCGATTGTTATGCTTGATAAACTCCTGTAAATAAAATACTTCATTTAATTGTGCTAATGAATAAATAACATTTTCTGCAAAACCTAGATCAGATATCCTTACAATACCAATGCCTCTTGATCCATAAAGGGGTTTAAGTACTACATCCTTTCCTAAGTCCTTAAAGGCTGACAATGCATCGTTAGAATTTTCACATACTATTGTTCTTGGAGTAGGAATGTTATGCCGCTCTAAGTAAAGTGACGTTAAAAATTTATCACTAGCTATTTCTAATGATTCTCGAGAATTTATTAACTTAAGACCATATTCCTCCATTGCGTTTAGTATATCAAGCCTAAAAAAGATTTTTTGAGTAGCAGCCGCTCCAAAACCCCTTACAAGTGCGCCATAAGGATCAAGTTTATCAAATCGCTCTTGAAATTGCTTATTATCTATTTTAACTTTTATTTTTGATGGAATAAAATATTTTACTTCATATCCTCGTTTTTTAAATTCCTTAGATAACACCTGAACTTCAGGATCGATAGGGTTAGGAGTTATTATCATAGATGGCATATTATTCACTCATAAGAAAATTACATAATTCGACTGACACATAATAAATAAATTTAAGTTCTTAAAAATATATATGTTGAATTAAATGGATTCTAATAATAAGGAAAACGAGACGGAGAAATTAACACACATCCTTTCCGTAGTTCAGAATCTTTACTACAAAAAAAAAGAGCAACTGGAAGATTTAGAGCTCGAGATATCTGATTTACAATCAGTCTTAAACCAAATAAATTCTCTAATATCAAAACAATCGTTTTCCAGCGCAGATGAGCTATATTCAAAGCTACAATCATTAGAGAACAAAACGGTAGACGACTATTTCAAAGAAGAAATTTCAGAAGAATCTTTTAAAGGAACTAATATAA
>JAGXNR010000172.1 GCA_019894875.1 Promethearchaeota archaeon
CCTCAGAACGATTTAAAAGTCAAGCGAAAAATCTTCTGTTAGCTCTTGATTTACAGCTTTCTGATGAAATAGAAAACTGGAATGGGGATCTAAAAATATTTAACGAGACGATTCCACCTATTCTAGAGGGTTATTTTGAATTATATTACAAGGAATACTTTAAATTGGATAGACCAAATTCAAAAAATATTCCACAGAGAGAACGTGAATTTACAAAGATGGAGAACCGCATTATAAATGTTATTGAATCGATTACAAAAACTAATGACGATTTTTATTTAGCAGAAATAGTAGAGACGATTGATGAGAAAAATAAGACTTTAGTAATAGAAGCTATTGAATCTCTTATTGAAAAGAAGCTTATTATCCCCTCATGATTTTAAAAAAATTCTTTTAGGTTTTCATATCCTTCAAGCAAATCTTCTTTGCTTATGTTTGATTTAATTCCTATATCCATTATTAAATCCATAAACTCTGATAAGGGAAGATTGGCGAGATAAGCTGCTTTCCCAATTGAATATTCTCCTTTTGCATAGCCTTTTATTGCTAAGTAAAGGCTTCCATTATTTATTAGATCTCTTATCACGTCTGATTGCTCTTCTTTTCTTTCTTCAGAATATCTTCTAATAGTTTCTTCCAAATTTTCATTAATTCTTACTGATATTACTTTTCCCATTTCCCCCACCTATATATTTTCTAATCTATTTTTAAATTCTATTATTAAGTCCTCTTTATACCATCCAAATTCTTGTAATTTCTCAAATTTTAATAATGACTGGTCTTTTGAAAGGAGCTTATTAGAAAAACATCGAAAAATAAACAAAGGAGTCGTGAAATATCTAATTTTTAGAATTTTACATACTTTTATTGTTTTATAATCATCAGATCCGAAGAGGTCAGCTTTTTTCTCTGAATATAGTATTAAAGACTCAGATTCACCTTCATGCATATTAAAGTTCTTCATAAGATTCTCCTTTTCTTCCAAATCTTTAATAGATCCCACAGTTATATTTCCATCCTTAACTCTTTTCTCGACTAAATATGCATCCATCTTTCTCAATTTTATACCTTGATCAACAGATTCAGAATAGACAGCTTGAGGTATCATGACATGTTCAAAATTTTCAATCAGCAAATCTAACATCTCAAGCTTTGATATCAATATTAGAAATGAAGAATCACAAACTACAAGAGTCATTCAATATATAAAATAGGGTGTTTACATTTTTAAGTTTTTGTATACAAATTGGTGTTTTTGCTCTATCAATATCCTTTTCTTATCATAACTTCTTGATTATGACTATACAAAACTTTTATTAATTTACTTCGTGTAATTCTTCATAATTGAATATAAAGTTAGTGGTGAAAAAAATCTCAAAGGTTAAAAATGCTTATAAGGAAATTGAACATGTTGTTGGAGACGATTATATAAGCGATAAAGATTTCATGAAAGCAGCCTACTCTCGGAATGTGGATCCCGCATTTCCAGACCGATGGGCAGATATGATCGTAAGACCTGAAACTCCAGAAGAAGTATCAGAGATTGTAAAGATTGCAAATAAATATAAAATTAATATCACACCAAGAGGGGGTGGAGCAGACCTTGTAGGAGGATCTACGACGGATAGCGGAATCCTACTCGACCTAACTCGAATGAACAAAATTATCGAAATCAACGAAGATGATTTTTATTATATAGTTGAAGCCGGCGTTACTTGGGGAGCTTTATTATCGGAATTACATCCAAGGGGTTTTACTTCGGGAGTTACAGGCCCTGGAAGTGGATTTTCAGCCACAATTGGAGGAGGGTTATCTAATAGTACCGCTGGGGGTGGTTCTACGAAATATGGATTAGTTCCAGATGTATGCTTAGGTGTTGAAGTCGTATTACCAAATCCAGAAGGTACAATAGTAAAGACTGGAGCCGCGTCAAATCAATACGCATCTCCCTTCTGCCGATATGGTGTTTCACCTGATTTCACAGGACTTTTCATGGGTGACGTTGGAACTATGGGCATCAAAGTGAAAGCTTACATGAGGTTATTCCGTGATCCTCCATATAAAGCATCTCGTATGTACACATTTAATAAAAACGACTATAATGAGGTATTTAAGAAAGCTCACAAATTAAGAATGGAAGTTCAAGATGGCCTTCTCGGATTAAGCGTCTTACCATTTGAGGTATCGATGATGATGGCAGCCCAAAGTGGGCAAACTCTTACGAAAAGACCAAGAATAAGAGGTCCAATAGCTGCAATCAATTTGGAAGCTACAGATCAGAGAATATTAGATGTGTATATTGAAAAAGTTGATGAGATCATGGCAAAAGATGAGACAACTCGTCCAATTTCGTTTGGAGAGATTGATCCCTCACGAGAACGACCTGACACATGGCAATACAATTTGAAAGCGAGTTTTAACTACTTCCATAACTTAATATCAGTAGCACCGCCTAAGATTACTTGTACTACATGCCACAAAGTACCAATGTCGGGCTTACCAGAATTATCAAAGAAGGCACAACAATTTGATATAGATCATAGTAAAACCTATCCTCCTGGAACTATGGCACTCTGGGCGGGTGTTATCGCATTCATGCCAAATGGAAATTGTATATTTGTTGGTGGTTTTAATGCGGATAATGTTGAGGAAAAACGTCAACTTTCTATGGATCTATGGCATAAGAAGATTAGATATCAAGTTCGATATGGTGCTGCACATTATTGGCTTGGAGAATCAATATCGCAATCAATTACAGAAGCTGGTGCTTTTACTCCAGATTTCGTGAAATTCTTTAAAGATATGAAAAAGGCTGTCGATCCTAATTTCCTGTTAAGCCCAAATAAGTGGCATTTACACAGCTATGATGATGACATTACTCAGCATTATGTAAATGATGCGTAATTAGAAAGGAACATAAATTTTATTCTATTTTTTTTATTTCTGTTTAAAAGGAATGGTAGTTTCACCCATCTTCTAATTTTAATATCGAATTTTGATAGATCAACTTTTATATAGACAGTTCTTTTGAGACATTAAGAAGTAAGAAAAAATATTTAAGAATAACCATTAAATTTGATTCAACATTACAAGAAAATCAATTAGTTTATCAAAAAAAAAAGTGATAAAAATTTCAAAAGTAAAACAAGCGTATAAGGAAATTGAGGATGTTATTGGTGAGGATTATATCTCTGATAGCGATTTTATGAAAGCAGCATACTCTAGGAACGTTGATCCCGCATTTCCAGACCGTTGGGCTGACATAATAGTGCGTCCGGAGACAACAGAAGAAGTGTCTGAAATTGTCAAAGTAGCTAATAAGTATAAAATGCGCATGACTCCAAGGGGTGGAGGGGCTGATCTTGTCGGTGGGGCTGCCACAGATGAAGGGATTCTAATTGATCTGACTCGAATGAATAAGCTTGAAGAGTTTAACAAGGATGACTATTATATTGTAGTTGGAGTGGGAATTACTTGGGGGGATTTACTTTCTCAACTGATCCCTGAGGGATATACACCAGGGGTAACTGGTCCAGGGAGTGGATATTCTGCGACTATTGGTGGAGGGCTTTCAAACAGTACCGCAGGTGGGGGCTCTACTAAGTATGGTCTCGTTCCGGATAATTGTCTCGGTCTTGAAGTAGTACTTCCAAATCCAGAAGGAACAATTATAAGGACTGGATCGTGGGCAAACAAGTATGCGCAACCTTTCTGTAGGTATGGCGTATCTCCTGACTTTTCTGGCTTATTTCTTGGTGATGTGGGAACTATGGGAATTAAATGTAAGGCTGCTATGCGAATATATCGCGAGCACCCCTATAAAGCCAATCGAGTTTTTCTCCTCAAGGAATATGATTATAATAAAGTCTATTTGTTAGCTAAAAAAATTAGGTACGAACTTCCTGATGGTCTTCTCGGTTTGAGCTCATTTCCACCATTTTATTTTGCACAATTTAAAATCCCTAATGCTAAAGGTCCAGGGGTGTCAGTTTCAGTAGAAGCAATGGACCTAGAGATCCTTGAGAAATATACTAAAACACTTGAAGATATCATGAAAGAAGACACAATTATGATGCCTGCTGCTCCTGGCGCTAACGCACCTCCTAATTTGAAAGCGGCTTTTCATTACTTTCAAGCCGGAATTTCACCTGTCCCAGGAAGAATTGCTATGGCTACATGTCACAAGGTCCCAATCTCAACTCTAGGCCACATTCATGATGAGAACGTCGATTGGAATAATAGGCATGCAGATGATATACCTGGTGCTGTGATGCGAGATACATTTGAGGCTACACAATATCTCCTACCGAATGGAAATATGGTTATATTAGGAGGTGTAGGTGGTGAAAATACGGATGAGTGGCATGCGAAGAATATGGCGTTATGGCATTCAAAAATTAGAACCCAAGTACGATACGGTGGGGCACACTATTGGTTAGGGGAATCTATTTCTCAAGGAGTTGTGGAAGCAGGAGCGTTTACGCCGGAATATGAGCAATTCTTTAGGGATATGAAGAAAACAGTTGATCCGAACTTTTTGTTAAGCCCTAATAAATTCCATCTGCATACTTATGATTCAAAGTTCGCAGATCATTATGTAGAACCGGATTAAAGATAAGATTCAAACTCCATCTTTTTCTATTTTTTTTAATATTATATAGTATATATTCAAGTTAGTATCCTAACTATTTACTATTCTAAGAATAGTTGAATAAAGAATCTGAATTAAGAATAACTATTAAATTGAATTCAACATTTAACAAAAATCATATATCATTTACAATATGAAGTGATTAAAAATTTCGAAAGTAAAAGAAGCATACAATGAAATTGAAAGTGTTGTTGGAGAAGATTTTGTAACTGAGAAAGATTTTATGAAAGCAGCATACTCGAGAAACGTCGATCCCGCATTTCCTGACCGTTGGGCGGATATAATTGTGCGTCCCGAGACTACTGAAGAGGTATCTGATATAGTCAAAATTGCGAACAAATATAAGATAAGAATGGTACCCAGAGGTGGGGGAGCTGACCTTGTGGGAGGTTCCGTCACTGAGAGTGGAATTCTAATAGATCTTACCCGAATGAACCAAGTCATAGAATTCAACAAAGATGATTACTATATAGTAGTTGGAGCTGGAATTACGTGGGGGGCTTTAATATCGCATTTACATCCTACGGGATATACTACGGGTGTTATTG